>DAOMBL010000319.1:0-4777 GCA_035427325.1 Casimicrobiaceae bacterium | reverse complement strand
CGAGGTCGATGAACAGCACGCCGACCCGCCGGCCGCCGCGGCGCGCCTGCGCGATCGCCTGCGACAGACGCTCGTGCAGGAGCAGCCGGTTCGGCAGGCCGGTCAGCGCATCGCGCGTCGCCATGTGCTGCAGCCGCTCCTCCGCGCGGATCCGCGCCGAGACGTCCTGCACGAACGACAGGATCGAGACGATCTGTCCGTCGTCGCCGAGCAGCGCCGAGTGGTACCACTCGCACCAGATCTCCGAGCCGTCCTTGCGGCGGTTGCGCGTGAGACCGGTCGCACGCGGCTCGACACCGGACATGAGCTTCCGGACGACGTCGGCCATGTCGGCCGACGCGTCCGCGTGCAGCATCGGGTTGTCGGTGAGCGCGAGCCCGAGCACCTCGGAGGCCTCGAAGCCGAAGATGTTGCGCGCCTGCTCCGACCAGCGCACGAGCTTCAGCGCGTGATCCCACTCGAGCACGGCGAGCGGCGTGTTGCCGATGTGGCTCGACAGCTCCCAGTTGACGCGGCGCAGCGCCTCCTCGTTGCGCTTCTCGTCGTGGATGTCGCCGTGCACCGCGTAGACGCCGACGACGTTGCCGCTGCTGTCTCGACTTGGCGCGTAGTGGATCGACTCCCAGCGCGACTCCGACGTGCCGTGCTGGGGGAGCAGCATCTCGGTGGCGATCGTCTCGCCCTTCAGCACGCGCTCGAACAGCGGCGCGAGGAGCGCGTAGCGGGCGGGGCCGATGACGTCCTCGAGCCTGCGGCCGTTCAGGTCCTTGCGCGACTCGCCGAGCCACGCCTCGTTGCGGCCGTTGACGAATCGGTACCGGAGGTCGCGGTCGACGTAGGCCACGCGCGCCGGCACGTTGTCCATGATGAGGCGCAGTTCGTCCTCGGACGCCCGCAGCGCCTCCTGCGCCTGCTTGAGCCCGTGGATGTCGTTCATCAGCACGAACGCGCCGTGCACCTCGCCGGTCGGGCCGGTGTCCGGCACGACCCGGATGGTCATCCAGCGCCGCACGCCGCCCGCGCCGGGGATCAGCCGGTCGAATGCGGTCGACTCGCCCTCGAGCGCGCGCGCGATCATCGCCTGCGCGCTCTCGTAGATCCCGTGACCGACGACGTCGCGCAGCTTGAGGTCCGCGAGCGCCTCGACCGCGAGTCCGAAGTACTGCACGAACGTCCGGTTGACGTAGTGGCAGCGCTCCTCGCGGTCGATGTAGGCCACCGGCGCCGGCACGCCGTCCATGATCGCGCGAAGCTGCGACTCGCGCGCCGCGAGCGCGTCCTGCGCGAGCTTCAGGTCGGTGATGTCGTGGCCCGCGACGTATTCCCCCTTCACCGTGCCGTCGAAGTTGAGGTCGGGCACGCAGCGCGCGCGGATCCAGCGCCGACGTCCCTGGGCGTCGGTGATCTCGCGCTCGTAGGTGACCGACTCGCCCGCCATCACCCGCTGCCGGCTGTTCGCGAGCACCTCCGTCGCCTCGCCGCCCAGGACGTCCTCGCTCCGGCGCCC
The DNA here is from genome assembly GCA_035427325.1 of Casimicrobiaceae bacterium. GTDB lineage: Bacteria > Pseudomonadota > Gammaproteobacteria > Burkholderiales > Casimicrobiaceae > VBCG01. The sequence goes on along the minus strand of DAOMBL010000319.1, from coordinate 3,270 downwards.
GATCACCTCGTCGCGCCGCTGGCCGTAGAGCCTCAGGAACGCCTCGTTGACGAACACGTACCGGCGATCCGAATCGAGGTAGACCACCGGCTCGGGGATGTTGTCGGTGAAGAGCCGGAGCTGCTGCTCGCGCGTGGCGAGCGCCTGCTCGGTCTGCTTGAGATCGTCGATGTCGTACTCGGTGCAATACAGCCCTCGGACCTTCCCGGATCCGTCGAAGTCCGGCGCGACCCGCCCGTGCATCCATCGCTTGTCGCCGCCCGGGATCGTGCCGATCCGCTCGTATTCGACGCGCTCGCCGTCCTGCGCGCGCTTCAGCACCGGCCGGAGGAAGCTGGCAACGTCGGCGGGCAGCACTTCCGCCGGCGTCCTGCCGTAGATTTCCTCCTGGGGTCGGCACGCGACGTTCGCGAACGCCTGGTTGACGAAGGTGTAGCGCAGCGCACGGTCGAGGTAGGCGATCGGACCGGGGATGTTGTCGGCGAAGAGCCGGAGTTGCGCCTGCTGGCCCTTGAGCGCGTCGCGGACCCGCACGTCCTCCTCGATGTCGTTCATCACCACGAACGCACCGCCGGTGCGCCCGCCCACCTCCCGGTCGGGGAACAGCGTGATGCGCATCCAGCGAAGCTCGCCGCTCGACTTCCGCTCGCGGCGCTCGTAGGTCACCGTCGCGCCGGCGAAGGTCCGCTCGAGCGACGCGCTCATCTCGTGCAGCGATTCGGCGGAAAGCACGTCGCGCAGGCCGTGACCGAGCAGGTCGTCGGCGGCGACGCCTATCCAGTCCGCGACCGGCTTGTTCGCGAACCGGATCTTGAGCTGGCGATCGACGTAGAGGATCGGGACGCCGACGCTGTCGGTGACCATGCGCAGCCGGTGTTCGCGCTGGCCCGCCTCGAGTTCGAGGCGCTTCAGGTGGTCGACGTCGCTGTAGGTGACGAGAAAACCGCGCACCTGGCCGCCCGGGGCCCGGTCGGGGTAGTAGTCGACCCGGATCCAGACGGTCGGCCGCCCGGCCGTCGCGAGCTGGCGCTCGAAGCCGGTGCGTTCACCTTCGAGCGCCGCCTCCGAGTAGGCCCGATAGAGGGTCCAGACTTCGCGGCCGACCACGTCGGCCATCTCCCGTCCGAGCACGTCCTCGGTCCGCCGTCCGAGCCAATCGAGGAACGCGCGATTGGCGAACCGGTAGCGGAATTGCCGGTCGACGTAGGCGACCGGTAGCCCCAGCGCGTTCAGCTTGCGCTGCGAAAGCGCCTGCAGGTTGCCGCGTTCGACGGCTTCGCCGACCGTGTGGACAGTCGCGACGTCGGCGCGCATCGGTACGCGTTGCAAGGCCATAGTGTTCGGTTGCCCGGACTCCCGAGGCCGATTCTGCGCCCGGTTCGGGTTCCGGCGACCGGCGCCATGGTGGCGGCGCAGTCGTCCGGACAGTCCGCCAGGGGCTGTTTCGGCGATCGTGTAGGGCACAAGCAAGGATCACGCCGGAGACAGAACCTGTCGGGTTCGGCAGCGTGGCGGCTACAATGCCCGGGCCGCGGCTCGACCGTGAGGGCCTTCGCCTGCGGCATCAGGTGCGCGCAATCGCCCGTGGTCGCGCGGCCACGCCCTGCCATCGGCTGCCCTTCCGCTCCCCGACATCCCTTCCGAGTCCCCGACCATGCGCCCCATCACCGGAACCGCGCGCCACCGGCATCGCCTGGCCGCCCTCGTGGTCCTGCTCATGGCGGCTTCCCTGCCCGGGGAAGCCCTCGCGGCCGGCGTGAGTTCCCAGACCGCCGTCACGTTCCTCGCGATCGGATTGTTGCTCGTGGCGGCAAAGGCTGCCGGACTCGTCGAACGAATCGGCCAGCCGGCGGTGCTGGGCGAACTGCTGATCGGCGTGGCCATCGGCAACGCGTACCTCGCCGGCCTCCCCTGGCTCGACCCGCTGGTGCAGGAGCAGCTGATCGCCAATCCGATCCTGCATTTCCTGGCCGAACTGGGTGTGGTCGTCCTCCTCTTCCAGATCGGACTCGAGTCGGAACTGTCGGCGATGGGCAAGGTCGGCGTTCCCGCGTTCGTCGTGGCGACGATCGGCGTCGTCGCGCCGTTCGTGCTCGGAACCTGGGTCGTGGGCCCGATCCTGATGCCGGAACTGTCGTTCAACGGGCACCTGTTCGTCGGCGCGACGCTGACCGCGACCTCGGTCGGCATCACCGGCCGGGTGTTCCAGGACCTGAACGTGCTGCGATCGCGCGAAGCGCAGATCGTGCTGGGCGCCGCGGTCATCGACGACGTGATGGGCCTCATCATCCTCGCGGTCGTGTCGGCGATCGTTTCCTCCGGGAGCGTCGACACGCTGGGAATCGCGTGGATCACGACGAAGGCGCTTGCGTTCCTGGTCGCCTCGATCGTGCTCGGGCGAATCGCCGCGCCGCGCTTCGGCGCCCTCTTCTCGGCGATCCAGACCGGCACCGGCATGAAGGTCGCCGTGCTGATCGCGACCTGCCTCACGTTCGCATGGGCCGCGTGGGCGATCGGGCTCGCTCCGATCGTCGGGGCGTTCGCCGCGGGCCTCGTGCTCGACGACGTGCAGTTCAAGGGCTTCGCACGCCAGGCCCTCGTGCGCGACGTCCGCGAGGTCGCCGCCGAACTGCCGGAGTCGTCGCGCGATCGCATCGAGGGCGTGCTCGCCCGCCATGAGAAGCACGGCCTGCAGACGCTGATGGAGCCGGTCGGGCACCTGCTGGTGCCGCTGTTCTTCGTCTTCACCGGCATGCAGGTGCGGCTCGAGACGCTGTTCGACACCCACATCCTCGCGATCGGCCTCGCGCTCACGGTCGTCGCGTTCGGCGGCAAGCTCGTCTCGGGCCTGGGCGCGGGTCGGGTCCGCAAATGGCTCGTCGGCTGGGGCATGGCGCCGCGCGGCGAAGTCGGGCTCATCTTCGCCGTCGCGGGCAAGGCCATGGGGGTCGTGCCCGACGACGTCTTCTCGATGATCATCGTCGTCGTGATCCTGACCACGCTCCTGACGCCGCCGATCCTCGTCTCGGTCATCCGCCGGGGAGGGACAACGGACGTTTGAAGCATCGGCCAGCCAACCGTGCGCGCGGGATCGGCGGTGGACGTCGGGCCGCAGCCCGTGCCGTCGGGCTGAAGCCCGACCCGCAGCGGACGGTTGTGGATCGGCCTTCAGGCCGGCGCCTCTCCTTCGCATCGCCACAGATCCCGTCGGGCTGAAGCCCGACCCACAGCAGGCGGTTGTGGGTCGGCCTTCAGGCCGACGCCTCTCCT
>DAOMBL010000318.1:0-4802 GCA_035427325.1 Casimicrobiaceae bacterium | reverse complement strand
GAAGCGGTGGGTGTGGCCGTCGGCGTCGGGTCGCGCGGTCTCCAGCGCCTCGGTCAGCTTCATGATCGAGGCGCGCTCGTCGGAGAGTTCGCGCTGCGCCTGTCCGAGTTCATCGCGGATCGCGGCCTCGTGGCCGGGCGCCTCGGCGAGCAGCGCCGTGATGCGCGCGAGTTCGGCGCGCGTCGAGGCGAGTTCCGTGGTGAGCGCCTCGCGCTCCCGCGCCTGCTCGCCGCGCAGTCCCTCGATTTGCCCGGTCAGGGTGTCGCGCTCCTGCGCCTGCTCGCCGCGCAGCCGTTCGATCTGAGCCGTGAGGGCGGCCCGCTCGCTCGCTTGTTCGTCGCGCAACGCCTCGACCTGTCCGGCCAGCGCACGCGCATCCCGTGGCGCGGCGGCGAGATCGCGCTGCGCGCGGTCCGCGCGGGCGGCGTGGCCGGCCGCCATGTCGGCGAGCGTCTGCATGCGCACGCGGTCGGCCTCGATCTCCTGCGCGAGCCATGGCGGCACCGCACTCTGGGCGGACGGCCGTGCCGCGGCGGCAACGGCGTCGACGGCGCGCTTCATCTCGCCAGACACGGTGGAGGCGAGCTTGCGGTGGCCGGGGTCGAGGGCGGTGTCGAGGCCGGGGCCCAGCCCGAGCACCGGGGCGGCGGCCGCGACCCGCTTCGTGGCGCCGGACGCCTTCGCCGCCGCCGCGGCAGGCGGGAAACGAGTCGCCTGCGCAATGCGCTTGAGTCCCGCTGCCGGGTCCGCGAGGAACGTTTCCTCGGTCACGATCGTGCGCGGCAGCCCGCGCGTGGCGTGCTCGAACTCGACCAGGTGGGCGAGCCACAGCGCGAGCGACTTCTCGGGCGCGAACTGCCGGCGCCGCGCGAGGGCGGCGGCGGCGCTTCCCGGATGGGTGAGCCAGAGCACGGCCGAGAGCGGCCGGCCGGCTTCCTCGAACCGCTCGCGCCACAATCCGACGATCCGCGTCGCGAGCGGTTCGGCGATGACGAGCGGAGACTCCGCGGGCGACCGTTCGAGGAAGGTATCGAGGGCAACGCGGGCCGCGTCGAGTCCCGGGGCCCTGGCGAACTTGCCGGGCATCGGCGCGAGCGAGTCCCACCGCATTCCGCATGCGGCGAGCGCGTGCTGCGACACCGACGCGGATTCGTCCGCGGGAGGGCCGGCCAGCACCGCCCCCGCGCGGACGAGCGCGTCGGCGAGCGCGTACGTGCCGCTCTCGGGCACCCCGAGCAGAAGGAAGACGGGCGAGGGCATGACGGGGTCACGATCCGCAAGGCGCGTGCCAGCCCGGGCGACGAGCGCGTCTGGCGAAGGAAGCGCGTTCCCGCACCCAACTCGACTCGTTGTACAGACTGGCGCGTTTGGTTCGCCATGGCGCGAAATCCGTTGGGCTGAAGCCCATGCCGTCGGGCTGAAGCCCGACCCACGGCCTCAGCCTGTGGGTCGGCCTTCAGGCCGACGCCGTTGCGTCGCATCGGCGCGTCACCGTCCACCCACGCCGACGAGGCGAAGGACATTGGCGCCGCGCTTCGTCGGCCCCCACGCGATCGGGATGCCGGCCGTTTGGACAAGCGGCGCCGGATCTCCTATCCTCGGGAGGTTCCCTGACATTCCCGTCGAGATCCGCCATGCCCAAGACCAGGATCGCAGGCTCCTTCGTCGCCCTGATCACGCCGTTCAACAAGGACGGCAGCGTCGATTTCGAGGGCTTCCGCACGCTGCTGCGGTTCCAGGAGGACCACGGCACGGCCGCGGTCCTGATCATGGGCTCGACCGGCGAGGTGTCGATGCTCTCGCCCGCCGAGCGGCAGCAGATCATCGTCGAGACCGCCCGGATGAAGACCGGCAGGATGCAGTTCTTCTACGGATGCACCGGCAACAGCACGGCGGCCACGATCGAGTACCTGAAGTTCGCGCGGGGGAACGGCGCCGACGGCGCGATCCTGGCGGCGCCTGCCTACATCTGCGCCTCGGAGGCCGACATCGAGGCGTACTTCCTCGAGGTGGCCGACGCGACCGACCTGCCGCTCGGCATCTACAACAATCCGCCGCGCGTGAAGACCGACCTGCACTGGGACAGCCTGCTGCGCATCTTCCGGCATCCGAACTACGTCGTGCACAAGGAGTCGACCACGCGCGTCGGCCAGGTGGCGCAGGTGCTGCGCGGACGGCCCGACGTGTCCGTGATGTGCTGCGATTCGCCGAACCTCGGCCTGGTGGTGCCCACGATGAGCCTCGGTGGCCACGGCACCGCGAACATGACGGGCAACATCGCGCCGGCGGAGATGACCTGGATCTCGCGGCCCTGGACCGACCCGCAGGTGTCGGTCGGCTTCCGCGAGGAATACCTGCGCATGCTCCCGATGCTCCACTACTCGTACTCGGCCATCAATCCGGTGGCGATCAAATCGTTGATGAGGGCCGTCGGCCTGCCGGCCGGGGACCTGCGCAGGCCGCTGAGGACGCTCGAGGGCGAGCCGCTGCAGAACGGACTGCGCATCGTGCGCGAGCTCGGCCTCGACCGGAAGTACGGCTGGAGTTCGCGCGCGCTCAAGGCCGCGTAATCGATCCGCTCACCCTCGCATCGAAGGAATCGCATGGACGCACTGCCCACCCGCCGCCGACTGCTGTGCGGCTTCCTGATCGGCGCGAGCCTCGCCGCCTTCGGCGGCCCGGGCCTCGCGCAGGACGCCTACCCGACCAAGCCCATCGTCCTCGTCGTGCCGCACGCCGCCGGTGGCCCGGTCGACGCGGTCGGCCGGTTCCTCGCCGAGAAGATGGCCGCCGAGCTCGGACAGCACGTCGTGGTCGAGAACCGCGCGGGCGCGTCGAGCATGATCGGCGCGGCGCAGGTCGCCGCCGCCGCGCCCGACGGCTACACGCTCTACATCAACGCGTCGATCCACTCGATCAACCCGTTGCTGTACAGGAAGACCATGAAGTACGACGCCGTCAAGGACTTCACCCCGATCGGCATGCTGGCGCAGGGACCGCTGCTGTTCGTGGTGGGTCCGCAGGTCAAGGCCACGAGCGCCCGCGAGTTCGCGGCGATGGTCAAGGCCGATCCGGCGAAGTTCACGTTCGCGACCGGGGGCTTCGGCGCGGCCGACCACCTGGCGTCGGCCTACTTCCTCTACGAGATCGGGCAGCCGGGCATTCCGATCGCGCTCTACAAGGGCGGGGCGCCCGCGCTGTCGGACCTGATGGGGGGGCAGGTGTCGGCCAAGATGGACGCGATCCTGACGTCGATGCCGCTCGTGAAGGCGAACAAGCTGCACGCCCTCGCGATCACCGGGCGCGAACGCAGCCCGCTCCTGCCGGACGTCCCGACGATGCGCGAAGCCGGATTCAAGGACTTCGAGTTCTACACCTGGTACGGGCTGTGGGCGCCGGCGAACCTGCCCGCCCCGATCCGGCAGAAACTCGAGTCCACGGTGCAGCGCATCGTCGCCACGCCCGCGTGGAAGGAGCGGATGTCCGCGCAGGGATTCGAGGCGGTGTACCGCAACTCGGCCGATTTCGCGAAGTTCATCGACAGCGAGGTGGCCCGCTACCAGACGATCGTGACGGCGGCCAACATCAAGGCGGAGTGAGCGGGGCGGGCGAGGCCGCGACACCGACGCCACGATCGACGCGGCTCCGGCCGCGGAGGAGGGATCATGAGCTTCAGCATCGAGAAGCAGGGCGACGGACTCCTGATCAGGATCGTGAACGCGACGCGCAGCGAGCAGGACGTCTTCGACCGGGTGTGTTCGTGCCGCCGCACGAGCTGGTGGTCGTGTCCGTCCGGCGAATGCGCGAAGATCGGCGACTGCGCCACGCGGCGCGACGGCGACGCCACGGTGCTCGCGCTGGTGCCGCGGCCGGGAGAGGCGTTGTCGCAGGCTGGAATCGAGGAGTGCCTGCGCTACGTGCTGGCCGAATCGTCCCGCGCCGCGACCGGCGACCCCGCGCCGCCGGCCCGGTGACGATGAGGCGCGGACTCCGGGCGAGCCCGCGCTCCCGAAGCCGGATCGCGGTCCGACGGGAGAACGACGCCGCGAAGCGGCGTTTCGTTGCAATGCCCCGTTCGTGATCGAACGTCGATGCAGGGCGACGGTGCGAGTCGCGGCGGTCCGGGACAGGCGTGACCTCGCTGTCGCTTCCCGCGGGCCGGCGCACGACATCGCCTGCCGGCGAAGGGTGGGCCCGGGAGGGATCGAACCTCCGACCAAACGATTATGAGTCGTCTGCTCTAACCGACTGAGCTACAGGCCCGTGCCGCGACGCGATGGCTCGCCGGGCGCGGCGGCAGTATAGCGAATCGTGCGCCCGCGCGCTCCGTTACACTGGTGCGGTCGGAGAGCTCGATGCATCACGCCCTGCGCCCGCTGCTGGTACCCGCGTCGCTCGCGCTCGTCGGCGCGTCCGAGCGTCCCGGCTCGCTCGGACGCATCGTGATGGAGAACCTGCTCGAGGGCGGCTTCGCGGGCGAGGCCCTCGCGGTCAACCCGGCGCACCGCACGGTCCTCGGTCGGAAATCCTGGCCCGGTCTCGCGGCGATCGGGAAGCCGGTGGAACTCGTCGTGATCGCCGTTCCCTGCGAGGCGGTCCCGCGCGTCATCGAGGAGGCCGCGGCGGCGAAGGCGCGCGCCGCGATCCTGATGACCGCCGCGCCCGCCGGCGACGCCGCCGCGGCCCGGCGCTGGTCGCGCGATGTCGCTGCGCTCGCGAAGCGTCACCGCATCCGCCTCGTCGGTCCGGGCGCGTTCGGCGTGGTCCGGACCGGCCTCGGACTCAACGCGACGCTCTCCGAC
>DAOMBL010000317.1:0-4816 GCA_035427325.1 Casimicrobiaceae bacterium | reverse complement strand
CGACCGCCACGATCTACCTGGGATTCCGCGAGCGGTTGCGCCTGCGCGCCCGCATGCTCCGGCTCGACGACGCTCCGGGCCAGTGGCTGTTCGATCGTCGCGACGTCATCGAACGCGCGCCCGACGCCGCCGCGGCGCGCGCGCTGCAGGGACTGGTCGCGGTGGTCATCTCGGCGGGCGGCGCGCACGACGACCTCGACGCGAAGGCGCTCGCCGGCCGCGTCCACACGCAGCTCAAGCGCCTGCGCCCGTCGTTCCCGGTGCCGGTGTGGTCGCAGGTGATCGTCGAGCGCCGTTCGACCTTCGCCTGCGTGCCGGGCCTCCGGCGCCCCGCCACGACCGCCCTCGGCCCGCGGCTCCATCTCGCCGGCGACTACCTCGACCCGGCGCTCCCTGCGACGCTCGAGTCCGCGGTCGCGAGCGGCGAAGCCGCCGGGCGCGCCGTGGCGCGCGTCCTGCGCCACGGATAGCGTCGCTCCTCCTTCCTCGGACCGATCAGAGGTTCCGGGCGCGCGCGCGCAACTCGAACTTCTGGATCTTGCCCGTCGAGGTCTTCGGAAGCGGCCCGAACACCACGGCCTTCGGCGCCTTGAACCCGGCGAGGCGTTCACGGCACCACGCGATGATGTCCCCCTCGCTCGTCCCGGACGCGTCCGGCTTGAGCGTCACGAACGCGCAGGGCGTCTCGCCCCAGTGCGGGTCCGGCCGCGCCACGACCGCCGCCTCCATCACCGCCGGATGCCGGTAGAGGCACTCCTCCACCTCGAGCGAGCTCACGTTCTCGCCGCCGGAGATGATGATGTCCTTGCTGCGGTCGCGGACCTCGGCGTAGCCGTCCGGATGCCACACCGCGAGGTCGCCGGTGGACAGCCAGCCGTGCGCGAACGCCCGGTCGGTGGCCCCCGGATTTCCGAGGTAGCCCTTCATCAGCGTGTTGCCCCGGAGCATGAGTTCGCCCATCGTCGCGCCGTCGCGAGGCACCGGCGCGCCGGTCGCCGGATCCGCCACCTTGACCGCCGCCAGCGTCGGCATCGCGACGCCCTGCCGCGCCATCCTGCGCGCCCGGTCCGCGATCGGCAGTCCGGCCCAGTCGTCCTGCGGCACGCACAGCATCGCGGGTCCGTAGGACTCGGTGAGGCCGTACAGGTGCGTCACGCGAAAGCCCATCGCTTCCATCGCCTCGATCACCGCCGACGGCGGCGCGGCGCCTCCGGTGGCGACGTCCACCACGTGCCCGAAGGCGAGCTTGGCCTCCGCCGGCGCGTGGATCAGCATCGAGAGCACGACCGGCGCGCCGCACAGGTGGGTGACGCGGTGGTCGCGGATCGCGCGGAACACCGCGGCCGGTTCGACGCGCCTCAGGCAGACGTGCGTGCCGCCCGCCGCCGTGACCGCCCAGGTGTAGGTCCAGCCGTTGCAGTGGAACATCGGCAGCGTCCACAGGTAGACGCTGTCCGGGCAAAGCCGCATCGCCAGCGCGTTGCCGAGCGCGTTGAGGAAGGCTCCCCGGTGGTGGTAGACGACGCCCTTCGGATCGCCGGTCGTGCCCGAGGTGTAGAGCAACGCGAGCGAATCCCACTCGTCGAGCGGGCCCGGCCAGTCGAAGCGCGGATCGCCCTCGCGCAACAGCGCCTCGTAGGACACCCGGCCCAGCGTGTCGCCGCCCGGCCCCTCGGGGTCGTCGATGTCGACGACGAGCACGTCGCGCCGTAGCCGCGCCAGCGCATCGCGCATGACCGGCGCGAACTCCGGATCGGTGACGAGCACCTTCGCCTCGCCGTGCCCGAGGCAGAACGCGAGCGCGGCGGCGTCGAGGCGCACGTTGAGCGCGTTCAGGACCGCGCCGAGCGCCGGGACCGCGTAGTGCAGTTCCAGCAGCGCCGGAACGTTGGGCGCCATCACGGCGACGGTGTCGCCGCGACCGATCCCGCGCCGGGCGAGCGCGCTCGCGAGCCTTCGCGCCCGCTCGCCGAAGTCGCGGTAGGTGAATGCGAGACGGCCGTGCCGCACCGCGATCCGGTCCGCCCACACGTCGGCCGCGCGTTCGAGGAAGCTGACCGGCGTGAGCGGGACGCGATTCGCCGCGCGGGGCGCGAGGTCGCGCACGAACGGATGGTCGGCGGGCAGCGGCTGGTCGTTCACGGCGTCCTCGTCGATCGACTCAGCGGCCGGAGCGCGTCCGCTGGCGCAGCAGGCGCTGCTGCTCGCGACCCCACTCGCGCTCGCGGATCGCGTCGCGCTTGTCGTGCTGCTTCTTGCCCCTGGCGAGGCCGATCTCGAGCTTGATCCGCCCCCGCTTGTAGTGGAGGTCGATGGGGACGAGCGTGTAGCCCGCGCGCTCGACGCGGCCGACGAACCGGGCGATCTCGGCGCGATGCAGGAGGAGCCTGCGCGTGCGGGTGGGATCCGCGTGCACGTGGGTCGAGGCCTGCGAGAGCGGCGACACGTGCGCACCGACGAGCGACAGCGCGCCGTCCTTCGCGACGACGTAGGCTTCCTTGAGGTTCGCGCGGCCGGCCCGGATGGCCTTGACCTCCCAGCCTTCGAGCGCGAGCCCGGCCTCGACGCGTTCCTCGATAAAATAGTCGTGGAACGCCTTCCGGTTTTCGACGATGCTCATGGCCGGATTGTAGCGCCCGCCCCCCGATGAAGCGCATCCTGCATTCGGTGCTCGTTCCCTACTCGGCGCACGAGATGTACGCGCTGGTCGACCACGTGGAGCGTTATCCCGAGTTCCTCCCGTGGTGCGCGGGCGCCCACGTGGCACCGCAGGGCGACGGCGCGAAGCGGGCGCGCCTGGACATCGACTACCACGGCATTCGCGCGCATTTCACGACGGCGAACGTCAACAGCATCGGCGCGTCGATCGTCGTGACGCTGGTCGACGGACCCTTCCGCCATCTGCACGGCGAGTGGCGCTTTCGCGCGCTGGCCGAAACCGCGTCGAAGGTCGAACTCGAACTCGCCTACGAGTTCGCGAGCGGCCTCCTGGAGCGCGCGGTGGGACCGGTGTTCGACCACATCGCGTCGACGTTCGTCGAGGCCTTCGTGCACCGCGCGGGCGCGGTCTACGGCGAGCGATGACCACGCTCCGGATCGCGGTGGCGTGGGCGTCGCCCGCGGCGCAGGAGGTGGTCGACATCGCGCTGCCGACGGGCGCCACGGTGGCCGACGCGGTCGAGGCGACCGGCGCGCTGGCCCGCGCGGGCGTCGACGCGCGGGACGCCGGTTACGCGATCTTCGGCCAGACCGCGCGCGCCGATACGCCGCTCGCCGACGGCGATCGCGTCGAGATCACCCGCCCGCTCGTCGCGGATCCGAAGGCGCTCCGACGCTCCCGCGCGAACTCCCGTCCGCTTGCCGAGGCGCGCCCCCGCTCCCGCGCTCGCCGCTGACCGCTCCGGCTGGCGCGTGGGCGGAACTTCGGCCACAATGCGCGCCCCATGGCCCGCATTCGCGTCCTGTCCGCGGTCGCGCTCGCCGCAACGCTCGGCGTCGCGCCGGCCGGCGCCGACGTCGCCGCGCGCGACGAGCCGGCCGCCGCCCGATCGTCCGCCGAATCCGCCTGGCTCGGCGCGCAGGACCTCGCGATCTATGCGCTCGGCCTCATCGGCGTCGGTTATCGCTACGGCGGCGAGACCCCCGATCGCGGCCTCGATTGCAGCGGCCTCGTGCGCTTCGTGTTCCAGCAGGTCACCGGCGTCACGCTGCCGCGCACCTCGCGCGAACTCGCGAGGATCGGCGCGCCGGTGAAGCGCGGCGACCTCCAGGCGGGCGACCTCGTGTTCTTCGACACCCGTCGGTTCCCATTCTCGCACGTCGGGATCTACCTCGGCGACGACCGCTTCATCCACGCGCCGTCGCGCGGGAGCGAGGTCCGGATCTCGGAACTCGACAGCGGCTACTGGAGCAGGCACTTCAACGGCGCGCGCAGGCTGGTCGGCGTCCTGCCGGGCCTCGTCCCGGAGGCTCAGGCCGCGTCGTTCATCGCCCCGAGAGAGCCGTAGGCGCCCCCGGCGCGGCCCCGGGGAACGGTCACTCGCGCGCGCCGGCGCGCTTCAGCCGCTCGACCAGCTGCGTGTCGTCGGCGCGCTTCGCCCAGTCGAGCGCGGAGGCCCCGTTCTCGTTGCGGCGGTTGACGTCCGCCCCCTTCGCGATCAGGAGGAGCGCCGTCGAGTAGCGATTCTCGCGCACCGCCATCATCAGCGCGGTCGTGCCGTTCGGCGCGGCGGCGTTGATGTCGGCGCCCTCGCCCAGCAGCCAGCGGACGAGGTCGTCGTGGCCTCCGGTCGCCGCGTAGATGAGGGGCGTCCAACCCTTCATGGTCACCGAGGCGCCCTTCTGGCGCAGCGCCTTCGCGATGCCCGCGTGGCCGTTCAGCGAGGCGAGCATGAGCGCCGTGTCGCCGTAGCGGTTGCGCTTGTCGACCTCCACTCTCGCCGCGAGCAGCACGTCGACGACCGACGCGCTGCCGGCGCGCGCAGCCGCGACGATCACAGGATCGCCGTTCGCATCGACGCTGTTCGGATCGACGCCGCGCGCCAGGATGGACTTCACCTGGTCGCCGCGATCGTTCGCCGCGGCGACGAAGAGGTCGTCGAGGATCTGTTGTGCCGCGGCCGGTTGCGCGAATGCGAGAGCGACCGCCAGGGTCGCGAAGAAACGTCGGAGGTCAGGAAGCATGAGGATCGATCCGGAACAGTCGGAAGAAGTTGGAGGAGGTCGCCTCCGCGATCGCGGTCACGTCGGTCCCGCGCAGCCGGGCGATCGCCTCGGCGACGTGCACGACCCACGCGGGCTCGTTGGTCCTGCCCTG
>DAOMBL010000316.1:0-4865 GCA_035427325.1 Casimicrobiaceae bacterium | reverse complement strand
GGCCGCAGCGCAATGTGCCGCAGTTCGGCGCCGCGGCGTTCGACCCGTCGCTGGAACGCGAAGGGCCGGCGATGCGCGAGCAGGTCGAAGGCATGGCGCGGCTGATCGACGCCGGGAAGATCCGCTGCTGGGGCCTGTCGAACGAGACGGCGTGGGGCGTGTGCGAGGCGCGGAGGATCGCGCGCGAACTCTCGGTGCCTGGCCCCGTCACGGTGCAGAACAGCTGCAGCCTGGTGTCGCGTGCCGTCGAGGGCGACCTCGCCGAGGCGGTCTTCCGCGAGGGCCTGGCGGTGCTGGCCTACAGTCCGCTGGCGGGCGGACTCCTGACCGGCAAGTACCGGGGCGGCGCGAAGCCGGCGGCGTCCCGGTACACCCGGTTCGATTCAGTCGGCGCCCGATACCGGAAGCCGATCGTGCACGAGGCCTGCGAAGCGTATGCCGAGGTCGCGCGCGCCCGCGGCCTGACGATGACGCAGCTCGCGCTCGGTTGGGTGCGCTCCCGCTGGTACGTCGGCGCGACCATCGTCGGGGCGACGACGCTCGCGCAACTCGACGAGGACATCGCGGCGGGGCTCACCGATCTCGATGCGGCCACGCTCGCGGACATCGCGGAGGTGCAGCTGCGCTATCCCAATCCCGCCGGCTACTGACGGGCGCAGCGCACGCACGGGGCGTTCGCCCGGTCCGTCCGGGAACCGGGACGCCGGCGAGCGCCATCGCCCCCTTGACGGATTCGGGTGGGCGGCGCCCAATTCGTGCCAGAGGACGACGTCGGGAGGGGACCATGCGCTCGCTGCGGACGATCGTCACCGGCCGGCCGCCGGTGACCGTGACCCGGACTGCCACGGTGGTGGAGGCGGCACGCCAGATGAAGCAGCGCAACGTCGGCTCCGTGCTGGTCGTCGACGGTGCGCGGCTCGTCGGCATCTTCACCGAGCGCGACGCGCTGTTCCGCGTGCTCGCGGCCGAGCGCGACCCCTCCGCGACGCGAATGTCCGAGGTGATGACGCCGCAGCCGCAGACACTCACCGCGGACGAACCGTTCCTTCGCGCGCTGCGCGTGGTGCACGAGGGCCGCTTCCGCCACCTGCCGGTCGTCGAGCAGGGGCGGCCGATCGGCATCGTGTCGGTGCGCGACGCCCTCGACGAGGACCTGGCCGAACTGCGCTTCGACCTCGAGCAGCGCGAGGAAGCGCGCGAGTAGCCCCGCGTCATCGGCCGGTCGCCACCGCGCCGGTGCGCATCCACCCGGGCGCGGGTCCGCGCGTCGTCTCGTCGATGGCGCGGGCGAGCGCCTCGAAGCCCGGGAACGGCGCGTGCGTGTAGCGATCGAGCGCGCGCCGGGCCTCCCCGTAGCGTTCCCCGTCGAGATCCCAGGCCGCGTCGACGATGCGCGGGAACTCGTCGTAGCGCGCGGGCGGAATCACGGTGCCGCATGCGAAGAGGCGCGATGAGGACGCGTCCGCCGGTCCACCGCTCGTCGCGTGGGTGAAGAACATCGGCCGGCCGCAGGCGAGGAAGTCGTAGGCCAGCGCGGACATGTCGCCGATGTAGGCATCGGCCAGATCGAGATAGGGAAAGGTGAGCGGGCTGTCCCGCACCAGGTGGATGTCGCGGTTCTCCGCGAGCGTCGCGAGGGTGTCGACGACCTCGGCGTGGCGCTCGAGGTGCGGATGCAGCTTCGCGATGAGCCGCCATCGCGCCGGCAACGCGCTCGCGAACGGCACGAACGCGTCGAAGAACGACGATGATCCGATCGCGTCGGTCCAGGTCGGCGCGTACAGCAGGGTCCTCTCGGCCCGCGGCAGCCGCCCGATGTCGCCCAACTCCGAACGGAAGTGCCCCGCGTGCCGCCGGTACCACGCGCGGCGCAGGTTGCCGCTGACGATCGCGTGGTCCAGGATGCCCGCAACCCCCAGCGAGGCGAGCTGGTCCTGCGCGTGCTCGCCGTAGAGCACGGCAACGTCCTGGTAGGCGGTGGTGCGGGCCCAGCCCTGGCGCTTCTCGGAGAAGCCGTGCGGCACGTAGACGATCCGCGGCGCGGCGTCGCCGCCGAAGAGTTCGCGCAGGTGCCAGCGCTCGAAGAGTTCCGAGATCAGCAGGACGCGAGGGGCGAGACCGCGGACGCGTCGTGCGAAGGCGGCGAAGTCCGCCTTCGCGTCGGCGTCGGCGAGGGGCGCGGACGCGATGAACGGATAGCGTCGGACGGCCGCCGCGAGCGCGGGCCGACCGTCGACGACGAGCGGCGCGGAAAGGAGTTCGCACCAGGGCGCGAGATGGTCGACGTGATGCGGATGCCACGCCACCGCCAGCACATCGGCCGTCCGATGCGCGTCAATCATCGGCGGCCAGGGCCTGGGCCGGGATGCCGGCCGGGCCGGACATGGACCCGGCGAGGGCCCTTGCGCGCGCAAGATCCTCGGGCGTGTCGACTTCGTACCACGGAACGCCATCGAGGCTCGCGGTCGCGACGAGTTCCCGCGCGTCGGCGAGCGCCTGGAGCGCGTGCTCGGCGACCGCGGACGAACCGTGGGTCGCGAAGGCCGCGGCCACGGCGCTGCGGTAGGCGGGCAGGCGGTGCGCGGGCACGTGCGTGAGTCCGACGTAGCCGCCGTCGAATTCCGGCAGCGTCTTCGAGATGCGAACCAGCGCGCGCCCCGCGTCGACGACGACCTTCATCTCGTCGGCGGCGAGTTCGCGCTCGAATTCGCAGAACGCCGTGACCTCCGGGCCGACCGACGACAGGACCTTCGCTGCGGCGACGTGCGGGAACAGGTGGTCGCAGTTGGTGAGCAGGAACGTGCCGCGCACGTGCGGCAGCGCAGCGTCCACCGACAGCAGGTTGCCTTCCGCGTGACGCGCGTTGCGCACCAGGCGGACGCGCGGCATGTCGAGGGCGGCCAGACGCGACGCGACGTCGTCGGCGCAGTACCCGGCGACGACCAGGGTTTCAGGGGCCCCCAGCGAGCGAGCGAAGCGGAGCGCGTGCTCGAGCAACGTGACGCCGGCGACCTCGACCAGCGCCTTGGGTCGCTTCCGGGTGATGGCCCCCAGGCGCCGGCCGTGCCCCGCGGCGAGGACGACGACCTGGGTGAGCGGCGATGACGGGGGCAGGGTGGAGGTCAGCGCGGGCTCCGCCGGCGCGGGACGGCGCATTGTACGCGCGCAGGGGAGCCGCGGTTCGGTACCATCGGGGCTTCGCCCCCGCCCGACCATGCCCAGCGCCGCCACGACCGCCCGCACGCTCGCCGAGGCGCTCCCCTACCTGCGCGCGTACCACGGCAAGACGATCGTCGTGCGTTTCGGCGGTCGCGCGATGGCCGATCCGGAACTCAAGGCGAACTTCGCGCGCGACGTCGCCCTGCTGCGCCTCGTCGGGATGAAGCCGGTCGTCGTGCACGGCGGGGGCTGGCGGATCGACGAGGTGCTGGCCTCGATGGGAATGGCGAGCCGGCGGGCGCATGGGTTGCGCGTCACCGACGCGAAGACGCTCACCGTCGTCGAGATGGCGCTCGACGAACTGAACCAGGAACTCGCCGGCCTCATCAACCAGCACGGCGGACGCGCGGTCGGCATCAACGGCCAGGACGGCCGGTTCATCCGCGCGGTCAAGCGCCGCGGACCGCCCGCCGGCGGCGGTCCGGACGTCGACCTGGGCTACGTGGGCGACGTCGCGTCGATCGACGTCGAACTCGTCCACCTTCTCCTGTCGCGCGCGTTCGTTCCGGTGGTGATGCCGCTCGGCGTCGCCGACGACGGCACGGCGTATCACATCGTGTCGGATCGGCTCGCCGGCGAACTCGCGCGTGCGCTCCGCGCCGAGAAGCTGGTCCTGATGACCAACGCGCAGGGACTCGCCGGTCGCGACGGCAGGCTCGCCGCCATCCTCGCGGCGAAGGAAGTCGATGCGCTGCTCGCGGCGGGCCGCGTGGACGGCGAGATGCGCGAGCGTGCGATCGCGGCCGTCGACGCCGTGCGTTCGGGCGTGCGGTCGGTGCACCTGATCGACGGCGGCGTGCCGAGCGCGCTGCTGCTCGAGGTGCTCACCGCGGACGGCGTCGGCACGGCGATCCGGTCCGACGACGGACCTCACTTCCTCGAGGACAGCCGGGCTTACCTGCTGGAAGGTTCCGCCTCCGCGGAACCTGCGCGCCGCACCTGATCGCGCACGGGGCCGGACCGGCGGCTCCTCCTCACGCTCGCCGGGTCGGCGACGCGAACCGTTCCGCTACAATCGCGGTTTCCGGAAATCGCTGCCCCCACATGCGCATCTTCAACTTCAGCGCCGGCCCCGCCGTGCTTCCCGAACCGGTCCTGCGCCAGGCCGCCGCCGAAATGCTGGACTGGCACGGCAGCGGCATGTCGGTGATGGAGATGAGCCACCGGGGCAAGGAGTTCATCGCGATCGCCGCGAAGGCCGAGGCGGACCTGCGCACGCTGCTCGCGATCCCGGCCAACTACCGGGTGTTGTTCCTCCAGGGCGGCGCGATCGGCGAGAACGCGATCGTGCCGATGAACCTGCTCGGCGACCGCCGGAGCATCGACTTCGTGAACACCGGCGAGTGGTCGAGGAAGTCGATCAAGGAGGCGAAGCGCTACGCGGCGGTCAACGTCGCCGCGTCGTCGGAGGCCGAGGGGTTCACCTGCGTCCCCGCGCGCGAGACCTGGAAGCTCGACCCGTCGGCCGCGTACGTCCACGTCTGCACCAACGAGACCATCGGCGGCGTCGAGTACCCCTTCACGCCGGACACTGGCGCGGTGCCGCTCGTCGCCGACATGTCGTCGCACCTGCTGTCGCGGCCGGTCGACGTCGCGCGCTACGGAGTCATCTACGGCGGCGCGCAGAAGAACCTGGGGCCGGCGGG
>DAOMBL010000315.1:0-4884 GCA_035427325.1 Casimicrobiaceae bacterium | reverse complement strand
CGGTCCAGGCGACGAGCACGCCCGGCGCGGTCATCGCGACGCTGCAGGCGGAGTTCGCGTCGGCGCGCGAATCGCCGCTCGTCGTCCTCGGACTCCCCGGCGCGGTGCGCATCGTCGCGCTCGCCGACGACAACCGGTTGCCGGTCTCCGGAGCCGCGCGCGTGCGGTTCGTGAACGGGAGTTCCGACACGGCCGCCTACGACGTCTACGTCGGCGACACGAAGCTCGTGAGCGCGCTCGCCGCGGGCACCGCCGCGCCGTACCTCCCGATCGTCGCGGGAACCAACACCGTGACCTTCCGCGATCCCGGCACCGGCGCGGTGGCCCTCACGATCGCCGACCAGTCGTTCAACGATGGGGCGGTGCTGTCGATCTTCGCCGTCGGCATCGCCGGCGCGCTGGCCTCGGTCGTCGACAACGACCGCTGATCCGCGGCGGCGGCCGGCGCGGAGCGTCCATGCTGCTGATGATCGACAACTACGACAGCTTCACCTGGAACCTGGTCCAGTACCTGGGCGAACTCGGCGCCGACGTGCACGTGCACCGCAACGACGCGATCACGCTCGAGCAGGTCGAGGCCTGGTCGCCCGAGCGCATCGTCGTGTCGCCCGGCCCCTGCACGCCCGCCGAGGCGGGAATCTCGGTGCCGGTCATCCAGCGCTTCGCGGGGCGCGTCCCGATCCTCGGCGTCTGCCTCGGCCACCAGGCGATCGGGCAGGCGTTCGGCGGCCGCATCGTGCGCGCGAAGCGGGTGATGCACGGCAAGGTCTCCCCGATCGAGCACGACGCGCGCGGCGTGTTCGCGGGGCTGCCGTCGCCGTTCGTGGCGACGCGCTACCACTCGCTCGCGATCGAGCCCGCGAGCCTGCCCGACGCGCTCGAGGTGTCGGCGCGCGCCGACGACGGCGAGATCATGGGCGTGCGTCACCGCACGCTGCCGGTCGAGGGCGTCCAGTTCCACCCCGAAGCGATCCTGTCCGAGCACGGCAAGCGGCTCCTCGCCAACTTCCTCGAGGCGGCGGGGCCGCCGCACCGGAGCATGCAATGACCATCAGCCTCACCGACGCGCTCCAGCGCACCATCGAGCACCGCGAGATCTTCCACGACGAGATGCTCTCGCTCATGCGCAGGATCATGAGCGGAGAGGTGTCGCCGGTGATGATCGCCGCGCTGACCGTGGGCCTGCGCGTCAAGAAGGAGACGATCGGCGAGATCGCGGCGGCGGCGCAGGTGATGCGGGAGTTCGCGACCCGGGTCGAGGTCCCCGACGCCGGCAACCTGGTCGACATCGTGGGGACCGGCGGCGACGCGCAGCACACGTTCAACATCTCGACCGCGTCGATGTTCGTCGCGGCCGCGGCGGGCGCGCGGGTCGCCAAGCACGGCAACCGCTCGGTGTCGTCGAAGTCGGGGAGCGCCGACGTGCTGGAGGCGCTCGGCGCCAACATCATGCTGTCGCCGGGCGCGGTGGCGCAGTGCATCAGCGAGACCGGCATCGGCTTCATGTTCGCCCCGTCCCACCACGGCGCGATGAAGCACGCCGCGCCGGTGCGCCGCGAACTCGGCGTACGCACGATCTTCAACATCCTGGGGCCGCTCACCAACCCGGCCGGCGCGCCGAACCAGCTGATCGGCGTGTTCCACCCCGATCTCGTCGGCATCCACGTGCGCGTGCTGCAGCGGCTCGGCGCGAAGCGCGCGCTGGTCGTCTACGGCCGCGACGGACTGGACGAGGTGTCGCTCGGCGCGGCCACGATGGTCGGCGAACTCCAGGACGGCGAGGTGCGCGAATACGAGATCCACCCCGAGGACTACGGGATGGCGATGAAGTCGCACCGCGGCCTCAAGGTCGCGGACGCCGCGGAGTCGAAGGAGATGATCCACGAGGCGCTCGGCAACGTCGAGGGAACGCCCCGGGAGATCGTCGTGCTCAACGCCGGCGCCGCGCTCTACGCCGCCGGCATCGCGGGCACGATCGGCGAGGGCATCGAGCGCGCGCGGGCGGCGATCGCGTCGGGCAAGGCGCGGGAGAAGCTCGAGAGCTTCGTCGCGACGACGCAGAAGCTCGGCGCGAAGGCGTGAGCGGGACGATGGACGCGAAACGGACCGACTTCCTCGCCCGCATCGTCGCCGACAAGGCGGAGGAGGTCATCGCCGCGCAGTTGAAGCGGCCCTGGGAGGACGTGGCGGCCGCGGCGCGCGCGGCGCCCCCGCCGCGCGACTTCGCCGGGGCGATCGAGGCGCGGATCGCGTCGGGCCGGCCCGCGGTCATCGCCGAGATCAAGCGGGCGTCGCCTTCGAAAGGCGTGCTGCGCGAGGATTTCGCGCCCGCGGCGATCGCGGCCTCCTACGAGCGCGCGGGCGCGACCTGCCTGTCGGTGCTGACCGACGCCAAGTACTTCCACGGCTCGAACGACTACCTGGTCGCCGCCCGCGCCGCGTGCTCGCTGCCGGTGCTCCGCAAGGAGTTCATCGTCGACGAGTACCAGGTGGCCGAATCGCGGGCGTTGGGCGCCGACGCGATCCTGCTGATCGCCGCGGCGCTCGACGACGACCAGCTCGCGCGCTTCGAAGCGCGCGCGCGCGAGTTCGGGCTCGCGGTGCTGGTCGAGGTGCACGACGCGCAGGAGCTCGCGCGAGCGCTCGCGCTCGCCACGCCGCTCATCGGCATCAACAACCGGAACCTCAAGACCTTCAACGTCTCGCTCTCCGCGACGCTCGACCTCCTGCCGAAGATCCCGGCGGGCCGGCGCGTCGTCACCGAGAGCGGCATCACGCTGCCGAAGGACGTCGCGCTGATGCGCGGCCGCGGCGTACAGGCGTTCCTCGTCGGCGAGGCGTTCATGCGCGTGCCCGATCCGGGCGCCGGGCTCGCCGCGCTGTTCGGTTGACCGGCGGCGAATCCTGCACCGGCAGGACCGCCGGGCCGCGCGGGCGCGCGACCCGGCCGGCGGCCTGCGCTACTGGCCGAGTTTCACCGGGCGTCCGCTGGTCGTGTCCCAGGCGGAGCCGTCGACGAGGCTGATCCGGTAGAACTCGCGCACGACGTTGCCCATGAAGCCGATCTCGACGATCGAGACATCGCGGAACGTCGTGCTGATGCCGTCGGGAAGGATCCGGTTCATCTCGTCGGCGACCGGCTTCATCGCGGCCTGGATGCGCGCGTCGTAGGGCGTCACGCTGTAGACGAGCGTGTTGTGCGGATTGTGCGAGGACGTCGCCTTCCCGTCCTTCATCACGTTGACCCCGCTCACGCCGACGGTCCGCACGAGGTCGCGCGCGGCCTCGCCCATCTTCGCGTAGACCGGCCCGGTCACCCGCGGCAGCGGCCCGTCGCGCAGCGGCGTCAGCGCCGCCGTCGCGACGACGTTGTAGGCCATCATCTCCTCGTAGCCCTTGCCGCTCTTGACGATGCCCAAGTCGAACCACCAGGGCGCGCCCGCGCCTGCGGCGGCTTCGGTGAGGTAGAAGTTCTTGAGCGTCACGGGCAGCACCGGAGGCACGCTCTTGAGCGCGGCCAGCATGCGGCGCGGCGTGCCGGGATCCGCGTTGTGGATGTGGACGACGGTCACGTGCTGGAGGTTGAAGGTGCGCGCCTCGTCGACCAGTCCGTTCGCGATCAACCGCTCGCGGAGCGGCGGGTAGATCCTGTTGTCGAGGACGTCGGTCACGTCCTTGGGCAGCCTGAACACGAGGCCGTAGGTGGCCTTGTGCTCGCGGAACGCCGGCTGGCCGATCGCGGAATTGTCGATGCCGGTGGCGGCCGGCGTCGCGCAACCGGCGACTCCGATCACGGCGGTCGCCATCGCGACGCCGAGGGCAAGCTGTCTCATCAATTGCTCCTTGCGGTACTTGTGGGGACAGGGGAGAGCGGCCGGGGCCGGCCGCGCGGGCATCGTACTCGGACCCGGGAGCGGCGTCACCCCGCGCTGCGGGGGCCGCGCCGACAAGGCGTTTGCTATCATCGCCGGCGGGTCGCGCACGTGCGGCCCGGCGCCGCGCCGCCCGGGCCCGGTGCCGCCGGCTCATTCGAACGGATCTCCCGCGTGTCCGCGATCGTCGTCGATGGCGCAAGCAAGCACTGGACGACCGGCGACGGAAAGGTCCGCGCGGTGGACGACCTGTCGTTCTCGCTCGACGCCGGCACGCTCAACGTGCTGCTCGGGCCCTCCGGCTGCGGCAAGTCCACGACGCTTCGCCTGATCGCCGGCCTCGAGATCGCGGACGCCGGGACGATCCGCATCGGCGGACGCGACGTCACGCGCCTGCCGCCGTCGCAGCGGAACATCGCGATGGTGTTCCAGTCCTACGCGCTGTTCCCGCACCTCACGGTCGCGGAGAACATCCTGTTCGGGTTGCGCGTGCGCAAGGTCGCGCAGGAGGAGTGCGAGCGCCGGCTCGCCGAAACGGCCGACCTCCTCGGGCTGTCCGGCCTCCTCGCGCGCAAGCCCGGGCAGCTCTCCGGCGGCCAGCAGCAGCGCGTGGCGCTCGGCCGCGCGATCATCGCGCGCGCGCCGGTGTGCCTGATGGACGAGCCGCTGTCGAACCTCGACGCGCAGCTTCGCGCCGAGATGCGCCAGGAAATCCGCGCGTTGCAGCGCAAGCTCGGCATCACGATGGTGTACGTGACGCACGACCAGGTCGAGGCGATGTCGATGGCCGACCGCGTGATCCTGCTGAATCGCGGGCGCATCGAGCAGAACGGCGCGCCGGTCGAGCTCTACGAGGCGCCTGCCAACGCCTTCGTCGCGCGCTTCATCGGGACGCCGCCGATGAACCTGCTGCCGCTCGTCGATGGCGCCGGCGGCGCGATCGTCGATGGCACCGACGGACCGGCGCTGCTGCCGCGCGAATGCGCCGGCGGGAGCCTCGGCGTGCGGCCCG
>DAOMBL010000314.1:0-4886 GCA_035427325.1 Casimicrobiaceae bacterium | reverse complement strand
TTCCTCGAGGAGGCATCGATGCGCACCTTCAAGCGTACCCTGACACTCGCGCTCGCCGCGGCCGGCGCGGCGCTCGCCTGCGCGGTCCCCGCGACCGCGCAGGTCACGCTCAATGTCGTGACCGCGGGCGACCAGAACATGGTCGATTACGTGAACCAGTTCCTCGGACCGAAGTTCGAGGCCCAGAATCCCGGTGTCAAGGTGCGTGCGGTCGGCACCGGGCCGGGCGACGCCGGCTCGCAGAAGATCCTGGAGAAGCTCTCCGCGCAGCAGAAGGCGGGCTCGGCAGCGTGGGACACGGACGTCGCGGTCGTCCACCAGCGCGGCGCCGCCACGATGGTGAAGGACAACCTGCTCGCGCCCTACCGCAACGACATCGCGGCGGGCAAGCTCGTCTCGCGGGACACCGCGAAGAACGCGCTCGGCCAGAACGTCGACGGCTACGTGATCCCGATGTTCCACAGCCAGATCGCGTTCGCCTACAACCCGGACCTGGTCAAGCAGCCTCCGAAGAGCTACTCGGAGCTGGCGCAGTGGGTGAAGCAGCACCCGAAGCAGTTCGGCTACAACGGCGTGAAGGGCGGGATGTCCGGCGTTGGCTTCGTGATGGGCTGGGTCGCCGCGAACAGCGGGATGGGCGACCAGCTCGAGAAGGGCCCCTACGATCCGTCGAAGAAGGCGGTGATCGACCGCTCGCTCGCGAGCCTGAAGGACTTCAACCAGTACGTCGTGCTGACGCCGGGCAACGCGGGAACGCTCGACATGCTGAACCGCGGCGAGATCGCGATGGGCCCGGTGTGGGTCGACATGTTCTACACCTGGGTGGCGGACGGGAAGATGCCGCCGAACGTCAAGCTCGAGCTGCCGCAACCCGGGCTCCCGGGACAGCCGATGTACTACGTGATCCCGGCGAAGGCCGCCAACGCCGCGCTCGCTAAGAAGTTCGTCGACTTCGCCGCGAGCCCGGCGATCCAGGCCGAGGGCATCGTCAAGCGGTTCAACTGGTATCCGGGCATCGACGCGCAGTACGTGAAGCCGCAGATGGACGACAAGAGCTGGAACAAGCTCTTCGCCGACATCCCGCCCGACACGCTGCAGCGCTACGGCCGCCCGTTCCCGCTGTCCGAGTACTTCACCGACATCCTGGAGGGTTACGAGCGCGTCGTCCTGAAATGACGCGAGCCCGCCGCCGCGGGCGCCCGCGAGGGCGGGCGCAGGCGTCGAACGCGTGATGCGAGCGCGCCCGTACGCGGGGCTGGCCCTGGCCGCCCCGGCCCTGGCGATCGTCGTCGTCTTCTTCGTCGCGCCGCTCGCGATGTCCGCCGTCCTCGCCTTCCGGGGCGACGGCGGCGGATTCACGCTCGCGCACTTCGCGAAGGCGTTCGAGTACTACTCGTCGGATCTCTGGTTCTCGGCGGCGATCGTCGTCGTGTCGACGGCGGCGATCGCCGCCGTGTCGATCGCGATCGCCGGCTACCTGACGCTGGGCGAGCACCCGCGCACCGTCGCGATCCTGCGCTGGCTCTACCGCTGGCCGCTGTTCATCCCGTTCATCGTCACCGCGCAGGTGATGCGGACCTTCCTCGCGAAGAACGGCATGCTGAACCACGTGCTGATCGGCGGCGGCCTGATCGAGCCGCTGCAGGCGCAGAGCCTGCTCGACTGGCGCGGCATCGTCGTCGCGTTCGTCTGGAAGCAGGCGCCGTTCGTGACGCTGCTCCTCGCCGGCGCGATGGCGGCGATCGACCGCCAGCACATCGAGGCCGCGCGCAACCTCGGCGCGAGCCGGCTGCGGGTGCTGTTCGGCATCGTGCTGCCGCAGGCGCGCCGCACGCTGCTGGTGGGGCTCGTGCTGTCGTTCGTGACGATGCTCTCGGTGCTGTCGGTACCGATGATGATCAATCCGAACTCGCCGACGATGCTCACCGTCGACATCGCCTACCGGATCAACTCGCACGGCGACTACGCGGTCGCGAACGCGCTGTGCCTGATGTCGCTCGTGCTGGCGTCGTTCGGGGCGTGGTTCTACCTGCGCGAGGCGTCCTCGCGGAAGGCGGAACGCGCGTGAGCGGATCGCTGCCCGCCCGGCTCGCGGAAGGCGCCGCCCGCACGGTGCTGCTCGTGCTGCTCGCGTTCGCGATCTTCGGCCCGCTCGCGAACCTGCTGCTCTGGGGCTTCGCCGAGCGCTGGTACTTCCCGCACAAGCTGCCGCAGGAATTCGGCCTCACCTACTGGGCACGGGTGTTCGCGCCGCGCGGCAGCGCGCTCGCGTCGCTGTGGACGAGCGTCGGGATCGCGGCGCTGACCGTCGTCCTGACGCTCGCGGTCGCGATTCCCGCCGGCTACGCGCTCGCGCGCCTGAAGCTCCCGGCGCGCACGCTGATCCTGCTGCTGTTCCTGCTGCCGCAGGCGGTGCCGAACCTGCCGGTCTACGTCAACATCGCGCGCGTCTTCTACGAATTCAACCTCAACGGCACGATCGCCGGCGTGGTGCTGGTCCACGCGTCGCACGGGCTCGTGCTCGCCGTGTGGATCGCCTCGGCCGCGTTCGCCGCGGTCGACGCCTCGCTCGAGGAGGCGGCGCGCAACATGGGCGCGTCGGCCTGGCGCTGCTGGACGACCGTGACGCTGCCGCTCGCGCTGCCGGGGCTCATCGCGAGCGCGATCTTCGTGTTCCTCGAGTCGCTCGACGAGTTCACCGGCACCTATTTCGTCGGCGTGCCGGACGTCACCACGATGCCGCTCCTGATGTTCAACGCGAGCATGGGCGGCAACTACCAGATCGCCTCGATCACCGCGCTGCTGCTGCTCGCGCCGTCGATCCTGTTCATGCTGCTGGTCGAGCGGTTCCTGAAGGCCGACGTCCTGGCGATGATCGGACGCTGACGGCCGTCGCGGTCAGCCGCCCGGACCGCCGAGCGGAATCGTCGCGACGATCTTCCAGTCCTCGACCGCGACCTCCTTGCCCGACAGCGCGACCGCCAGGCGGTCGAAGACCATCGTGCGCCCGTCGATCGCGCCGGCGAACGGCCGCGCGCGGGCGATCTTCTCGCGCACCGGCAGCGTCCCGTAGGCGAGCGACACGTGCGGGAACGGCGACAGGCCCTCGCGCGTGCCGGTCAGCGTCGCGGAGCGCTCGATCAGGGCGCGGAACCGGTCGGCGCGATCGAACGCGACGAAGAACGCGCGGAACGGGTGCTCGGTCCACTGGATCCCCCACGCGCGCCACGCGAGGGGTTCCTCGCCGGCGACGAGTTCGCGCGCCAGCATCTCCGCATCGTCCGCCGAGAGATCGAGGTCGCCCTGCACCGTCGCATGCGGGCCGAACGACGGCATGCCGAACAGCGGCGCGAGCGCGCGCACGAGCTTCGCGAGTTCCTGCTCGCGCGCAGCCTCCGGGAGGAGCCAGAACGAGTAGGACTCGCCGTTCACGTCGGCCGGTTCCGGCGGCAGGCGGACGGCCGGTCCGTCGTCGGTGCCGGGGCCGTACTCGACGCGCCGAAGCGCTTCGGGCGCGCGGGGGTCACGGCATCAGGTCGCCGAGCGTCGATTCGAGGAAGTCGCGCACGCCCGGTGCGCCCGCGAGGATGGGGTTGCCCCGCGTCAGGCCGTCGCCCGCGAAGAACGCGTTGGTGAAGCCCCCGGCCTCGCGCACGATCGCGATGCCCGCCGCGACGTCCCAGGCGTTGATGTGCGGCTCGAAATAGCCTTCGAAGCGGCCGTCGGCGACGTGCGCCATGCCGAGCGCGCCGCTCCCCAGCCGGCTGTACTCGCAGTGGCGCGCGAGCAGCCGGTCGATCGCCGCGAGGTGCAGGCGCTGCTCGCAACGATAGGAGAAGCCCAGCCCGATGCGCGAGGCCTCGGGCGTGCTCGCGGAGGAGACGCGGATCGGAACGCCGTTGAGCGTCGCGCCCCGGCCGCGCGCGGCCGCGTGCGTTTCGTCCAGGACCGGCGCGTGGATGACGCCGAGCGCCGCGTCGCCGTCGACGACGAGTCCGACGGACACGCACCAGATCGGGATCCGCCGCGCGAAGTTCGCGGTGCCGTCGATCGGATCCACGACCCACAGCGGCGCACGACCGTTCCAGTCGGGTGTGATGCCCTCCTCCTCCCCCAGGATCGCGTCGCCGGGAAATGCCTGCGCGATCTCGCGTCGCAGCGACGCCTCGACCGCCTTGTCCGCGGCGGTCACGAGGTCCTGCACCCCCTTCGACTCGATCGACATGCGCGCGGGATCGCGCGCATAGGAGAGCGCGAGATCGCCGGCGCGGCGTGCCGCCGCCGTCGCGAACCGCAATCGGGCATCCAGGTCGTCGGGGGTCATCGGGACTCGCCCCCGGGTGTGCGGAGGACAGGGCGCAATGATACAGTCCGTCGCCATGAAACGAACCGTCCGCCTTGCCCGGAACGCCCTCGCCTGCCTGGCGCTGTCGCTCGGCGGTTGCGCCGCCGATCGCCTGAGTCCCGGTCTCGAGACCACCGTCCTCGCCGCCGACATCGCCTACCAGTGCGAAGGCGGCGTCCGGATGCGCGTCGAACGCGCTCCCGACGCGCGGAGTGCGCGCGTGACGATCGGGACCCGCACCTGGACGCTGACGCGCGTCGACAGCGCCTCGCAGGAGAAGTACGGAGACGGGCTGACCGCGCTCTACCTCGACGGCGACATCGCGATGTTCGAGAACGAAGGCCGCGTCGTCGGCGGGAAGTGCCAGGCGGCGACGCCGATGCCCAAGGCGCCGACGATGCGCAAGTACGACTTCTTCTGAGCGTGCCGCACCCGACCGGACCGTAAGCGCGCCGCGTCGAGGTCCAGTGGGTCGGGCTCCCGCCCGACGGGGTCCGTGGCGATGCGGAAGAAATGTGTCGGCCTGAAGGCCGACCCACAA
>DAOMBL010000313.1:0-4890 GCA_035427325.1 Casimicrobiaceae bacterium | reverse complement strand
AGTCGAGTCTGACCCTACTTCTCCCCGGATGGGGTAGACTTCGCCGTCCGATCCGAAAGTTCGGAAAAACAAGGACGTAGAAGGGAGACTTCGCGCCGGGCACGATCGCTGTCACAAGCGCGCGTCGACAACATGACCTCGGGCATCCTGTTCGCGCTCGCGATCGCCGCCCTCTCGGTGGCGGTGATCGTCGGGCTCGTGCGCCGCAGCCGCGGCGAAGGTCCCGCCACGCGCGGCGGGCCGGATTCTCCGAACACGGTCGCGCAGTGGACGGAGGGCGAGACGACGCGGCTCCTGTCCTCGGCCGAGGTCCCCGGCCTCTACCTGCTGCGCCCGCGTTTCCTGACGAAGGCGGAGAGCGTCGTGTTCCTGCTGCTCAGGGCCGCGTTCCCGCGACACGAGATCTTCGCGAAGATCCGGCTCGCCGACGTGCTGCAGGTGAAGATCGGGCCGCAGGGGATGGAACGGCTGCGCGCGTTCCGCAAGATCGCGAACCAGCACGTCGGCTTCGTCGTGTGCGACAAGGACATGACGATCGTCGCGATCGTCGACGCGAAGGAGCCCGAGCAGGTCACCAACCCGCGCGACCAGAAGCTCGAGATCATCAAGCAGCGCTGCCTGCAGGCCGCGCAGGTCAAGTACATCGCGATCTATCCGCCGCAGCTCCCGCGCTACCGCGAACTGCGCGAGCAGGTGCTCGGGCCGGCCGCCGACCTGGTGTAGCCGGTCATTGGCCGCGGAACGCGGCGACTCAGTCGCCGAGGATCTTCGCGTAGGCCGCGCGATCGACGTTGCCGCCTGACAGGATGACGGCGCAGCGCGCGCCCGAGCGCTGCGGATCGGCCAGCAGGGCCGCGAGCGGAGCCGCTCCCGCGCCCTCCGCGACCTGGTGCGTGTCGTCGAAGAGCGCGCGCATCGCGGCGGCGACCGCGTCGTCGTCGACTTCGACCACGTCGTGCGCGCCTTTCCACAGGACTTCGAGCGCCTCCGGCACCGGCACGCGCACCGCCATGCCGTCGGCCATCGTGTCGGCGCTCGGCGTCTCGATCGCGCGCCGCGCCCGGAACGACTGCGCGTACGCGTTCGCGCGCGTGGACACGACGCCGATGATCTTCGTGGCGAGGCCGAGCGCGTCGCGGGCGGCGATCAATCCACAGGCGCCCGAGCCGCAGCCGATCGGCACGTAGACCCGGTCCAGCCGCCCGACCGCGCGGAACAGCTCGAGCGCGTAGGTGGCGACGCCCGCGACCAGCGGGGGTTCGAACGGGCCCACGAACGCGTACCCGCGGTCCTTCGCGAGCGCGTGCGCGTGCACGCGGGCCTCGTCGAAATCGCGACCGTGCTCGACGAGTTCCGCGCCGAACGCGCGCATCGCGGCATTCTTCGACGCGGAGTTGCCGAACGGCACGACGATCGTGCACGCGAAGCCGTGCCGCGCCGCCGCGAACGCGAGGCTCTGGCCGTGGTTGCCCCGCGTGGCGCTGCACACGCCCGCCGGACGCGGCGACGCGGAGGCGAACTGCGCGAGGAGATTGAGCCCTCCGCGAACCTTGAACGCGCCGGTCGGCGTGTGGTTCTCGTGCTTGACCCAGACTTCGGTTCCCGCGCGCTTCGCGACCAGCGGCCAGGCGAGCTGCGGCGTGGGCGCCATCGCCGCGTACACGCGACGCGCGGCCGCTTCGATCTCGGCAAGGGAAGGCAGGGCGACCTCGCTACGCTGCCGACGGACCCCCGCCGGCGATCACTTCGCGAGAAACGTCAGGTAGGCCCACAGCAGGATCAGCGAGCCGATGACCGACATGACGAAGCCCGCCGCGCGGAACTTGCCGTCGGGCGACTTCGAGAACAGTCCGCCGATGATGCCGCCGACCACCGAACCGCCGATGCCGAGCAGCGTGGTCATCCAGAACCCGAGGTTGATCGCGCCGGGGTAGAAGAAGCGCGCGAGGAGTCCCACGATGAAACCGACGACGATCATCCAGACGATGCTCATGATGCCCATGGCGTCCCCCGATGTGGTTCGAATGCGCCGCTGCGGAGGCAGCGCGCGTGCGGGAATCGTAGCACGCTCGCGCGCGAGGAGATGTAAGCACGAGCAGGGCGCCTGCGACCGATTGCCATGGACGCGTTCCGGACGCTGGGGATCGCCTTCCTCGGGCTGAGCGCCGCCACGGCGGCGCCGGCCGGGTCGGATCCGACCTGCCGGGTGCAGAGCGCCGAGCGCGTGCTTCCGCTCGTCGAACTCTACACGTCCGAGGGCTGCAGCTCCTGCCCGCCCGCGGATCGGTGGATCGGCTCGAACTTCACGGCCGGGGCGAGCCCGGCGGCGAGCGTGCTCGCGTTCCACGTCGACTACTGGGATGCCCTGGGCTGGCCCGATCGCTTCGCGCGTGCCGAGTGGTCGGCGCGGCAACAGGCGATCGCGCGATCCGGCGGCAGCCGGATCGTCTACACGCCGCAGGTCCTCCTGCAGGGACGCGATTTCGGCGGGTGGCGCACCGCCGGGGCCATGCGCGCGATCGCCGATGCTGCGACGCCGCCCTCCCGCGCCGCGATCGTGGTCGAGGCGAGCGGCGCCGGAAACCGCGTCAGGTTCGCGGCGACAGCGCGGTTGCGCTCACCCGCCGAACGCACGGGCTCGCGGCTCCTGGTCGCGTACACGGACAGCGGCCACGTCACGAAGGTCAAGGGGGGCGAGAACACGGGCGTCGCCCTGCGGCACGAACACGTCGTCCGCGCACTCGTCACCAGCGGCCCGGCGGACGCCTCCGGGACGCTGCGGCTCGACTCGGCGTTCGACCTGCCAAGCGAGCCGGGCGCCGGCGCACGCCTCGTCGCGTTCGTCGAGCGCGACGCGCAGCGCGACATCCTGCAGAGCGTGTCGCTGCCGCTCGAGGGCTGCGAGCGGTGAACACGCGGGCGATCAGGGCTGCGCGGCGAGCGCCTTCGCGTCCTCCGGGAAGAGGACCGATCCGAACAGGGCCGGCTTCACCGCACCGAGCGCATCCTTGAAGATCAGCGGCGCGACGCCGCCTCGTGCCTGCGCTTCGATGCGTGCCGTCAGATCCGCCACGACCGCCGGATTCTGCGCGGCCACGTCGTTCTTCTCGCCCGGATCCGCGACGACGTCGAACAGCTCGACCTTCGAGGGCAGCGTGGCCTGCCAGACGAGCTTCCAGTTGCCGCGCCGCAGCGCCGCGCGGAACGGCTCGACACCGTAGACCACCTCGTCGCGCGGCGCCGGCTTCCCGTCGGCCAGCGTCGTCCACTGGTCGTGGCCATCGAGCGCCTTGGCGCGCGCCGCCGACGCGCCGGCGAGACGCAGGAGCGTCGGATACCAGTCGACGATGTGCATCGGCTGGTCGACGACGACCCCGGCCGGCAGGCGCCCCGGCCAGTTCGCGAGCGCGAGCACCCGCGTCCCCCCTTCGTAGAGGGATCCCTTGCCGTCGCGGAACCTCCCGTTGTCGGCCGGGATCGTGCTCCCGGACATGTCGATCTCGCCGGTGAACTTCGCGTCGCGCGGGCCGCCGTTGTCGCTCTGGAAGACGATCAGCGTGTTGTCGCGCATCCTGCGCTTCTCCAGCGCGCGGACGACCCGGCCGATCTCATCGTCCATCGCCGAGATCATCGCCGAATAGGCGCGTTTCGACGGATCGCGGACATTGCGGTAGCGATCGAGCCACGCCCTGGGCGCCTGGTACGGAGCGTGCGGAGCGGTGAACGCGAGATAGAGGAAGAGCGGCTTCGACGTATCGTGGCGCTCGATCAGGCGGACCGCATCGTCGCCGAGCAGCGTCGTGGCGTAGCCCTGCTCGGTGACGGGCTTGTTGTCGCGAAACCAGTCGCGGACACCGTGCGCGGCATGCGTGTAGTAGTCGATCTCGCCAAGCAGCGGGCCGTACTGGGTGTCGAAACCGCGCTGGCGCGGCCAGTACTTGCGGTCCGCGTGACCGAGGTGCCATTTGCCGACGATGGCCGTGCGGTAACCGGCCTCGCGGAGCGCCTGGGGCAGCAGCCACTCGTCGGTCGGGACGCCGTAGGTGCCCGCCGACGGGATGACGAGCGTCTGCAGTCCGTAGCGATGCGGATAACGGCCGGTCATCAGCGCCGCGCGCGACGGCGTGCACATCGCCTGGGCGTAATACTGTTCGAGGCGCACCCCGCCTTGCGCCAGCGCGTCGATATGGGGCGTCCGAATCTCCGATCCGTGGAATCCGGCGTCCTTCCAGCCCTGGTCGTCCGAGACGATGAAGACGATGTTCGGCCGCGGGGCGGCGGCCTGCGCGACCGTCGTCGCCGGGGCGAGCAGGGCGGCTGCGGCGAATACCGCGGAGAGCGCGATTTCGCGCATGGAAGCGGTCATGGGCGGGGTTTCCTCGATGGGACGAATGCGAACTCCAGGCGCGAGAGCGCGCGCCGCCGGCACGGCGCGCGCCCCGGGGACACGAGCGGGTCAGTTCACGACCTGCCGCAGCTCGCCGGCCTGGTACTTGTGCGCGATCTTCTCGAGCGGCACCGGCTTGATCCTCGAACCCTGGCCCGCCGCGCCGAACTGCTCGTAACGGGCCTTGCAGATCGCCTTCGCGGCTTCGCGCGCGGGCTTCAGGTAGTCGCGCGGATCGAACGCCGAGGGCTTCTCGCGCATGAACTTGCGGATCGCCGCGGTCATCGCGAGGCGGATGTCGGTGTCGATGTTGACCTTGCGCACGCCGTGCTTGATGCCTTCCTGGATCTCCTCGACCGGGACGCCGTAGGTCTCCTTCATCTCGCCGCCGTTCGCGCGGATGATCGCGAGGAGGTCCTGCGGCACCGACGAGCTGCCGTGCATCACGAGGTGGGTGTTGGGGATGCGGGCGTGGATCTCCTTGATGCGGTCGATGGCGAGGA
>DAOMBL010000312.1:0-4895 GCA_035427325.1 Casimicrobiaceae bacterium | reverse complement strand
GGACCGGTGCGGGCCCGGGCGGCGACGCCTGTGCGGACGCGATCGCAGGGATGAGAAGGCGGCCGGGGGCAGCGAGGATGCTGCGGACGAAGTGGGCCACGATGCCGGGTCTCCCGAACGTTCTCGTTGCGGAGGGGCTGGCTGCGCGCGCGAAGGCGCCGTGGCTGGCCTGGCGGATCCCCCGGGGCTGCAGGAGGGGTTCCGCCATGGATTGCCGCCGGATTGTATTGCGAATGCGTCCTATTTGCCAGTGCGCCCTTGCCTTTGCGTCGGCCAGGGCGCCTCGCGGGCCGACCTCGAAGCGGCGGACTTCCGCCTGAAAGGAGGGTCTCAGACTCGACTTTCTTCGCGCGAACGACGGGGGTCGCGAACGACGAGGGTCGGACCCGGCATGATTTGCGCGCAAGCCGAGCGCCCCGGATCTGCGCTCGACGCCGCTTCCCGTCGCGTCTCGGTTGGCCGAAGTCGACTCTGACCCTGTTGACTCGACGTGGCCAAGTCGAGTCTGACCCTACTTTCGGGTCACGGCGCTCCAGGCGCGCTGGCGCTGCAACACCGCCTCCGCGCGCTCGCCGACCAGCGCCTCGTACACCGCGGGCGCCGTCGCACCCTCGGTGTTGATGGCGAGCACGCGCGATGAGGTGTCGAGCCCGGCCTGCGCCGAGAGGGCAGGGTCCGATCGCAGCACCTCGAGCGCGGCGACGCCGGCGACACCGGACTCTCCCGCGACGACGGGAATGGCCCGGGCGCTGCCGCGCGCGAGCGCGCGCATGGCCTCAACGGCACGATCGTCATCGATGGTCACGAATGCGTCGATGCACGCTTGCAGGAAGCGCCAGGCGAGCGGCGAGGCTTCTCCGCAGGCGAGGCCCGCCATCACCGAATCCACCGACCCCGTGGCCCGCGCCGGGCGCCCTTCGATCGCGCTCTGCATCAGGCAATCGGCCTGCGTGGGTTCCACGACGACGAAGCGTGGCCGCTGCGCGCCCTGGAACTCGCACAGGTAGCTCGCGACCCCGGCCGCCAGGCCGCCGACCCCGCCCTGCAGGAAGACGTGCGTGAAGGCGCCGGCTTCGCCCGCGCGCCCGCCGGTCTGTTCGACGACCTCCTCGGCGATCGTGCCGTAGCCCTGCATCACGTCGCGCGGAATCGCTTCGTAACCGTCCCAGGACGTGTCGGACACGACCTGCCAGCCATGGGCCGCGGCGAGATGCGCGGACTCCCGCACCGAGTCGTCGTAGTTGCCCGCGACGCGCACGATCCGGGCACCCAGGCCGGCGATGGCCCGCTCGCGCTCGTCGCTCACGTGCGCGTGCAGCACGATCACGCAGGCGCAGCCGGCATCCCGCGCGGCGGCCGCGAGACCGCGGCCGTGGTTGCCGTCGGTGGCGGCGACGACCGTGATGTCGCCGAGCCGATCCGCGTAGCGCCCCTCGAGGATCGCCGACGGATCCAAGTCCGGACGCTGGCGCACGATCTCGCGCACCAGCGCGATCGGGGCGCCCAGCACCTTGAAGCTTCCGAGCGGCGAGCGCTTCGATTCGTCCTTGAGGCACAAGCGCGCGACGTGGAGGCGCTGCGCCGCGTCCGGCAGCTCGAACAACGGCGTCGGGCCGCGCGACAACGCTCGCCACGACGCGAGCCACGCGCGGCTCTCGTGCGCACGCGCGATGTTCATGATCGCGGCGAGTTCCGCCGGGTAAGGGTTGCGGGTCGCGCGCGGGTTGCCGATCAGCATCGATTCACCGGGGCGTTCGGGGACACGCCGGTCCCTTGCGGACGCTCATGATGGCACGAGCGGGGCGTTCCCGCCTGCATGCTCGACACACGCGGCCCGACAGGCAATCGCGCGACAGGATGGGTGTCGGCGCGTGAACGTCCCGGACGGCGATCGCGCGATCGGCCGGTGCAGGTGCCGGCCGGGTGCGCGGTGATGGCGTAGACTTGCGCAGGATCGCTCCTGGAACACTTCCGAAGCGCATGCTTGCCGACGAGTCGTCCGCGGCGCCCCCTACCCTCGACTCGCTGCTGCGCGAAGGCGCCCGACTCGCGGACGGCGGGGTCGCCATTTCCGCCGACGGACGCACCGGCCTCAGCCATCGGGCACTGGGTGAGTTCGTCGAGTCCACCGGCGAGACTTTGCGGCAACTCGGCCTGGGTCGCGAAGACCGCGTCGCCGTCGCACTGCCCGGCGGCGCTTCGGCCGCCACCGCACTCCTCGCGATTGCCGCGAACTGCGCCTGCGCGCCGCTCGATCCGCGCGGCCGCATCGACGCGTTCGAAGCTGATCTCGCAGACTTCGGCGCCTGCGCCCTCGTGGTGGAGGCCGGCGCCGCGACGCCGGCACGCGAGGCCGCACGCCGGCGCGGCATCGCCGTCGTCGAGCTCGAATCGCCCGCGGGTGCGCCTGCCGGCATCTTCGAACTGCACGGCGTACGACGCACGACCGCCACGTCGCGAAGCGCTGTGCCGAGCGACCTCGCGCTGCTGCTTCGCACGTCCGGGACCACCGCCCGTCCGAAGCTCGTGCCGCTGACGCATGCCAACCTGTGCGCGTCGGCGATGAACGTCGCCGCTGCGCTGCGCCTCGTTCCTGCCGATGTCGGACTCGTCGTGATGCCGCTGTTCCACATCCACGGCATTGTCGCCGGTCTGCTCGCGCCTGTCGCAACGGGCTCGTGCGCACACTGCACGCCCGGGTTCGCGGCGGCGGAATTCTTCGGCTGGCTCGACACATCGCAGGCGACCTGGTATTCGGCGGTCCCGACCATGCATGCGGCAGTCGTGTCGCGCGCGCCAGCGGCGCGCGAAGCGGTCGCCCGCTCGCGCCTGCGCTTCGTCCGCTCGTCGTCCTCGCCGCTTCCGCCCGCGACGCTCGCCGCGCTGGAAGCACTGTTCGACGCTCCGGTGATCGAGGCTTACGGCATGACCGAGGCGGCGCACCAGGTGGCGAGCAATCCGCTGCCGCCGGGCCGGCGCAGACCCGGCTCGGTCGGACCACCCGCCGGACCGGACGTTGCCATCGTCGATGCAGGCGGCCGACACCTGGCGCGCGGCGAGACGGGCGAGGTCGTCATCCGCGGACCGAACGTGACTTCCGGCTACCTGGACGCCCCCACGGAGAACGCGGCAAGCTTCGCCGACGGCTGGTTCCGCACCGGCGACGAGGGATACTTCGACGACGACGGCTACCTCGTCCTCTCCGGTCGCCTCAAGGAGATGATCAACCGTGGCGGCGAGAAGGTCGTGCCGCGCGAGATCGACGACGCGCTCGCCGCCCATCCGGCGGTTGCACAGGCGCTTGCCTTCGCCGTACCGCACCCCACCCTGGGCGAGGACGTTGCGGCGGCTGTCGTGCTCAAGCCCGGGTCGCCCGCGAATGAGCCCGAACTACGCGCGTTCCTGTTCGAGCGTCTTGCCGACTTCAAGGTACCGAGCGAGATCCTGCTCGTCGATGCGATCCCCGGGAGCGCTTCCGGCAAGCCCAGCCGCCTCGGTATCGCCGAGACGTTGCAGGCGCAGCGGGTCCGCCCGCCGGTCGCGCCGGCCGATGCGACCGAGACGGCGCTCGCGTCGATGGCCGCCGCGATACTCGGACGCGACAAGGTCGGCGCCAACGACAATTTCTTCGCACTCGGCGGGGATTCGCTGAAAGGCATGGAACTCGTCATGCAGGTGCAGGCCATGTTCGGCGTCGACCTCGGCACGGCGGCGATCTTCCGTTACCCCAGCGTGCGTGAATTGGCCGCGGCGCTGCGCGCCCGCGGTGGCTCGGCTTGAATACGGCCGCAATGTCAGCCGCGTCCTGCACCGTCACCGGCCACGAGGCGATCGCGGGGACGCTGGGCGCGCACGGCGTCGACCACGTTTTCGGCATCGGGGGGACGCCGGTGCACGAGACGCTCGCGGCCTGCGCCCGTGGTGGGATGCGCGTCGTGGGGGTGCACCACCAGCAGGCGGCGGCATTCATGTCGATCGCGTACAACTACGCGTCCGGACGCCTCGCGAGCGCGGTGATCCTGTCGGCGGGACCCGCGGTCAGCAACGTGACCACGGGCCTGCTCGTCGCGCGGGACAACGGCTGGCCGCTCATGGTGCTGGGCGGCCGCCGGCCGATCTCGACGCGGGGACTGGGCGCGTTCCAGGATCTCGACGCCGTCGCGCTGTTCGGTTCGATCACGAAGCACGCCGAGCTGGTCGCGTCTGCCGACACGATCGTTCCCGCGCTCGCTCGCGCGCGCGACATCGCGATGACGCATCCCCCGGGCCCGGTCTACCTCGACCTGACCGAGGAGGCGCTCTCCGGCCGCACCGCGCCGCCCGGCCCGTCACCGCAGGAGGGGCCGGAAGGATTCGCGATCGACCCCGGGCTCGTCGCGCGCGCAGCAGAGCTCCTCGCGCTCGCGCGCCGTCCTGCGCTGCTGCTCGGCGACGGCCTGCGCTGGACCACGCGGCCCGGCGACGTGGCGCGGCTCGTCGCCAGGCTCGACGCTCCGTTCGCGACGACGCCGATCGGCCGCGGCGTCGTGTCCGACGACCATCCGCGCGCCTGCACCGCAGTGCGCGCCGCGATGCTCGCCGACGCGGACGTCGTGTTCATCGCGGGAACGCGCCTCGACTGGATGTTTCGTTTCGGCGCCGAACTCCGACGCGACGCGACACTGATTCACGCGGGTGCCGACGAGCGCGGCCTCGGCGGCACGATTCCCGCGGCGCTGTCGCTCGAGGGCGCGCCAGGACCGTGGCTTCGCGCGATCGCCGACGCGCTCGAGCGCATCGCGCGACCGCCGCCGGACGACGAGGGTTGGCGCGCGCGCATCGACGCGGCGCGGTCGGCCCGCGATGACGACCCGCCCGCGCGCGGCGCGAGCCTGCCGATGACCGAAGACGCTCTC
>DAOMBL010000311.1:0-4909 GCA_035427325.1 Casimicrobiaceae bacterium | reverse complement strand
TGGCGTTTCCACGTGGCGCGCGATGACGCGCCGCCGACGCGACACCGGGTGCCATGCCCCGGTTGCGGCCCCGATGCGCGTCCTGCGCGCCGTGCGCGTCGCGGCCCATTTCGCGTCCGGCATCGCCACGCAGCGATTCGTCTTCCCGCGCGCGGACGCGGCGCGGCGGCGCGACCTCACCCGCGCGTGGTGCCGCAGGCTCCCCGAACTGATGCATGTCGAGGCACGCGTCCACGGCGAGTTCGACGCCTCGGGCGGCAACGTGATGATCGTCGCGAACCACGTGTCGTGGCTCGACATCTTCGTGCTCAACGCGCAGCACCCCGCACGCTTCGTCGCGAAGTCGGAACTCGCTGCGTGGCCGCTCCTGGGCCGGCTGATCCGCGGCTCGGGGACGCTCTTCATCGAGCGCGCGCGGCGCCGCGACACCCATCGGGTGAACGGGGCCGCGGTGGAGGCGCTGCGCGCCGGCGACGCCGTCGCGGTGTTTCCCGAGGGGACGACGACCGACGGCAGTACGGTTCTGCGGTTCCACGGCTCGCTGCTGCAGCCGATCGTCGATGCGGAAGGCCGGGTGCTCCCGGTCGCGATCCGCTACCACGACGGAAACGGCACGCCGTCGCTCGCGCCGGAATACGCGGGCGACACGAGTTTCGCGGCGTCGTTCTGGCGCGTGTGCGGTGTGCGCAGTCTCGCGGTCGACCTGATCGCATCGCCGGCGATGCCGGCGGCCGCGCGGCACCGGCGCGATCTCGCGCGCGGGGCCGAGGAGGCTATCCGAACGGCTTTGGCACGACGGGGCGCCGCGACGGAACCTGGAACACCCGGCGATCGGGGAGCCTGACCGCGGTCAGCGTCCCGCCCCACAGGCATCCCGAGTCGAGCATCATCACGTTGGGCGCGAGGTCGAGGTCGAGCGTCGACCAGTGCCCGCACAGGATCGTCTCGCGCGCGGTGCGTCGCACTTCGTGCGCGAACCAGGGGCGAAATCCCGCGGGCGCGTGCTCGCGGCCGCGCTTCTCGTTGAATTCCATTCTGCCGTCGGGCGTGCAGAAGCGCAGCCGCGTGCAGACGTTGACGACCGCGCGCAGCCGGTCGTCGCCTTCGAGGTCGTCGCGCCACGCGGCCGGCTCGTCGCCGTACAGGACCGAGAGGAAGCGCATCGCGTCCGCGCCCGCGAGCCTCGCTTCCACCTCGCCCGAGAGCATCTGCGCATGCGCCGCGGTCCACGACGGCAGGAGTCCCGCGTGCACCATCAGCATCTCGCCCTCGCGCACGACCAGCGGGCGCGTCCGCAGCCAGTCGAGGAGGTCGCTGCGATCCGGCGCGGCGAGGACGGCGTCGAGCGTGTCGCCCCGGTGCGGCCGGCGTATGCCCGCGGCGACCGTGAGCAGATGGAAGTCGTGGTTGCCGAGCACCACTCGCGCGGCGTCGCCGAGCGCCTTGACCTCGCGCAGGATCGGCAGCGAGCCGGGACCACGGTTGACGAGATCGCCGACGAGCCACAGGCGGTCGGTCGCCGGCGAGAACCCGACCAGCTCGAGCAGCTGCACGAACTCCTCGTGGCAGCCCTGCAGGTCGCCGATTGCGTAGTGCGCCATCGATGCGTGCGGAAATCCGCGCGCGCGTCAAGACTGCACGCGCGGCGCGGCGGTTGATAGGATCGGGACGATTGTAGGGCCTGGCGGCGGCATCGGGGTGCCCGCGTCGCATCCGCCGCCGGGCGGGGGCGCGAAAGCGGGCGCGGACATCCGGGCGCGGCAGCCGGGTGCGAAACCCCGGCGGCACGCCGGCGCGGGTCGCACGTACGTCCCGACAACGACCACGGGTCCCGATCCGCGCATGTCCTTCCCGCTCAACCCCGCCCAGGCCGAAGCCGTGCGACGCACCGACGCGCCGATGCTGGTGCTCGCGGGCGCGGGCAGCGGGAAGACGCGCGTGATCGCCGCCAAGGTCGCGCACCTCATCGCGCAGGGCGCAGACCCGGCGAGGATCGTCGCGGTGACGTTCACCAACAAGGCGGCGCGCGAGATGCGCGAGCGCGTGGACCGGCTGCTCGCCGGCCGCGGACGCGGCGGCGATGCATCCGCCGTGCGCATCCAGACCTTCCACGCGCTGGGCCTCGCGATCGTGCGCGCGGAGGCGGAGGCGCTGGGTCTGCGTCCCGGATTCTCGGTGCTCGACCCGCAGGATCTCGAGTCGATCGTCGGCGAACTCGTCGCGTCGGCCGATCGCTCGCGCGTCCGCAGGGCGCAGTGGGCGATCAGCCGCTGGAAGAACGCGCTCGTCGCGCCGCGCGACGCGCTTCGCGAGGCGAAGGACGACGACGAGCGGGTCGCCGCGAAGGCCTACGCGCGCTACGCCGAGGCGCTCGCCGCCTATCAGGCGGTCGACTTCGACGACCTGATCCGGCTGCCGGTCGAGCTCCTGGAGCGCGATGCCGCGGTGCGCGAGCGCTGGCAGGCGCGCTGCGAGCACCTGCTCGTCGACGAGGTGCAGGACACCAATCCCGCGCAGTACCGGCTCTTCCGGGCGCTCGTCGGCGGGCGCGCGCGGTTCACGGCGGTCGGCGACGACGACCAGGCGATCTACGGCTGGCGCGGCGCGACGGTCGAGAACCTCGCGCAGCTCGAGCGCGACTACCCGAGGCTCGTCGTCGTGAAACTCGAGCAGAACTACCGCTCGACGACCCGCATCCTCGCGAGCGCGAACGCGCTGATCGCGAACAACGCGAAGCTGCACGAAAAGCGGCTGTGGAGCGACAAGGGCCACGGAGACGCGATCCGCGTGGTCGCCGCGCGCGACGAGGAGGCGGAGGCCGAGATCGTCGCCGCCGCGATCTCGTCGCACCGTTTCGAGCATCGCGGGCGCTGGTCCGACTACGCGGTGCTCTACCGCGGCAACCACCAGTCGCGCGCCTTCGAGACGGCGTTGCGCGCGCAGTCGATTCCCTACGAGGTGTCGGGCGGCCAGTCGTGGTTCGATCGCGCCGAGATCAAGGATCTGGTCGCGTACCTGCGGCTCGTGGCCAACGAGGACGACGACCCCGCGTTCCTGCGCGCGGTCGCGGTCCCGAAGCGCGGCGTCGGACAGACGACCCTCGCCAGGCTCGCGGAGGTCGCGGGCGCGCGCGGCACGAGCCTCGCCGCCGCGATCCGCGACCGGGGGTTCGCTGCCGCGGCGCAGGTGCGCGCGCACGAGGCGCTCGTGGCGTTCGCGGACACGATCGCGGAATTGCGTCTCCGCGCGCCCCGGGAGAGCGCCGGCCGGCTGATCGACGAACTCGTGCGCTCGATCGGCTACGAGGACCACCTCGTCGCGACCTTCGACCGGCGCGAGGCCGAGGCGAAGTCCCGGAGCGTGCGCGAGTTCACCGCGTGGCTCGCCCGGAAGGGTGAATCCGATCGCAAGTCGCTCGTCGATCTCGCGCAGACGATCGCGCTCGTCACGATGCTCGAAGGGCGCGAGGGCGAGGACGCCGACGCCGTGCGGTTGTCGACGCTGCACGCGGCGAAGGGGCTCGAGTTCCCGCACGTGTTCCTGGTCGGGCTCGAGGAGGGCGTGCTGCCGCACCGGGAGTC
Source organism: Casimicrobiaceae bacterium (assembly GCA_035427325.1). Classification (GTDB taxonomy): domain Bacteria; phylum Pseudomonadota; class Gammaproteobacteria; order Burkholderiales; family Casimicrobiaceae; genus VBCG01. Next base: position 1,328 of record DAOMBL010000311.1, on the reverse strand, counting down.
GATCGACGCCGGCACGATCGACGAGGAGCGGCGGCTGCTCTACGTCGGGCTCACGCGCGCCGAGCGCTCGCTGCACCTGTCGTTCTGCCGTGCGCGGACGCGCGCGGGCGGTCGCGTCGAGTGCGCGCCGTCGCGCTTCCTGAAGGAACTCGCGCAGGACGACCTTCGGTGGGCCGGCGCGCCGCTGCCGGCCGACGAAGCCGCGCGCGAGAAGGCGGCGGGCGTGGAGCGCCTGAGGGCGATGAAGGCGGCGCTGGCGTCGCGATCCGAGGCGCGGGACTGACCGGCGGCGGGTACGCGGAGCCCGTGGGCCGGCGAACCGGGTGGTTCGGCTACTTCGCCGCGGCCGCCATGTAGTCGACGGCGGCCTTCACTTCGTCGTCGGTGAGGTTGGTGGCGCCACCCTTCGGCGGCATCACGCCGCCCTTGCCGGTGAACCCGTCGATCGCGTGCTTGTGGAGCGTCGCGGCGCCCTGCGCGATGCGCGGCGCCCACGCGGCCTTGTCGCCGAACTTCGGCGCGCCCGCGATGCCCATGCCGTGGCACGCGACGCAGGCCGTCTCGTAGATCTTCCTGCCGTCGGCCGCCTTGGGTGCCGCAGCGGCCTGCGCGGGTGCCGCGGCTGCCGCAGTGGACACGGCGGCCGCCGGAGCGGAAGGGGCCACCGCCTTGGCGGCGACCGCAGGCGCGGTCCACTTCCCGCCCGACTGGTTCACCATGTACGCGACCGCGCGCTTCACCTCGTCGTCGGTGAGATCGGGGTTGCCGCCGCGCGCCGGCATGGCGCGGATGCCGGCGATCGCGTGCTGGAACGAGAGCTTGTCGCCCTGCGCCACGACCTTCGCCCAGGCGGCCTTGTCGCCGACCTTGTGAGCCCCGGCGATGCCCGCCTCATGGCAGGTCTTGCAGGTCTGCGCGTACACCTCTTCGCCGGTGAGCATGCCCTTCGGGCCGGCGGGCGCGGCGATCTGGACGGTGCCGACAGGGGAGATGCGCGCGAGCACCGCGGTATCGTCGCCGGTGTCGTGCTGGCCACCGGTGACGAGTTGCGTGATCAGCACGATCAGCGAGATCGGCACGAGGAAGGCGAGCACGACGACGATGACGAGCTGCTTCGGCGTCTTGATCAGCGAGGCGTGGGCGTCGGGTTCGTTCATGGGTCGCGCGCGAACGGCGGATCGGGCGGGCAAAGACGCGCATTATACCGGCCGGGGTCCGCGTTGGACGCTGTCGCCGGGCGGGCGCTACAATGTCGGGTTCGCCCCCCCGGAGCCCAGTTGGATAGAGTATTGGTTTCCGAAGCCAAGGGTCACGGGTTAGAATCCTGT
>DAOMBL010000310.1:0-4916 GCA_035427325.1 Casimicrobiaceae bacterium | reverse complement strand
GAGGTGCCGCCCGATCCCGAGCAGCAGGAACAGGAACACCGCGGCGCCGATCACCGTCATCCCGATGCTCTGGTCGCCGAGGAGCCTGGACGCGAACACGCCCAGGAAGAAGACGACGGCGATCGACGCGAGGATCCATGCCGTGCGGCGGATGCTCGCGCGGGTCGCCGGGTCGTCGGCCGGGTGCCGGTCGTCGGTCATGCGGCAGCGCTCACTTGACGACCGGCGGCGTCTCGAAGGTGTGGTACGGCGCGGGCGAGGGCACGGTCCACTCGAGCGTGGTCGCGCCCTCCCAGGGCTTCGCCGGCGCCTTCGCGCCGTCGCCGCGGATGCACTTCAGCACCGCGTAGAGGAACACGAGCTGCGAGAGGCCGAAGCCGAACGCGCCGATCGACGAGAGCATGTTCCAGTCGGTGAACTGCGTCGCGTAGTCCGGGATGCGCCGCGGCATGCCCGCGAGGCCCGCGAAGTGCATCGGGAAGAACGCGACGTTGAAGAACACCAGCGACAGCCAGAAGTGCCAGCGGCCGATCTTCTCGTCGTACATCGTGCCCGTCCACTTCGGGATCCAGTGGTAGACCGCGCCGAAGAACGCGAACAGGCTGCCCGCCACCATCACGTAGTGGAAGTGCGCGACCACGTAGTAGGTGTCGTGCAGCTGGATGTCCACCGGCACGATCGCGAGCACGAGCCCGGTGAAGCCCCCGAGCGTGAACATGAACAGGAACCCGAGCGCGAACAGCATCGGCGTCTCGAAGGTGATCGAGCCCCGCCACATCGTCGCGAGCCAGTTGAACACCTTCACGCCGGTCGGCACCGCGATCAGCATCGTCGCGTACATGTAGAAGAGCTGGCCGGCGGTCGGCATGCCGACCGTGAACATGTGGTGGGCCCACACGATGAACGACAGGATCGCGATGCCGGCGACCGCGTAGACCATCGACGCGTAGCCGAACAGCGGCTTGCGCGAATAGACCGGGATGATCTCCGAGACGAGCCCGAACGCCGGCATGATGATGATGTAGACCTCGGGGTGCCCGAAGAACCAGAAGATGTGCTGGAACAGCACCGGGTCGCCGCCGCCCGCCGCGTTGAAGAACGAGGTGCCGAAGTGGCGGTCGGTGAGCAGCATGGTCACCGCGCCCGCCAGCACCGGCATCACGGCGATCAGCAGGTACGCGGTGATGAGCCAGGTCCAGCAGAACAGCGGCATCTTCATCAGCGTCATGCCGGGCGCGCGCAGGTTCAGGATCGTCGTGATGATGTTGATCGACCCCATGATCGACGACGCGCCCATGATGTGGATCGCGAAGATCGCGAGGTCCATCCCCATGCCGTTCTGCACGGTGAGCGGCGGGTACATCGTCCAGCCCGCGGACACCGCGCCGCCGGGCACGAACAGCGAGCTGACCAGCATGATCGCCGCCGGCGGCAGCAGCCAGAAGCTCCAGTTGTTCATGCGCGCGAACGCCATGTCCGGCGCGCCGATCATCAGCGGCACCATCCAGTTCGCGAAGCCGACCGCCGCCGGCATGATCGCGCCGAACACCATGATGAGCCCGTGAAGCGAGGTCATCTGGTTGAAGAACTCCGGGTGCACGACCTGGAGCCCGGGCTGGAACAGCTCGGCGCGGATCGTGAGGGCCATCACGCCGCCGACGATGAACATCGCGAAGCTGAACCACAGGTACATCGTGCCGATGTCCTTGTGGTTCGTCGTCGTGATCCAGCGCATGATCCCGGACGGGTGGTGCGCGTGCTCGTCGTGTCCGTGTCCGTGGTGGCCGGCGTGGTCGTGCGAAATGCTGCTCATCGACGTTCTCCTGGAATCCGTCTGGCTCGGCGCCGCGCGCGCGTCACTTGCCGCGGGCGGCCTGGATCTCGGCCGGCTGCACCGCCTGGCCGGTGTGGTTGCTCCAGGCGTTCCGCGTGTAGGTGATGACCGCCGCGAGGTCGGTGTCGGACAGCTGCTTGAACGGGGCCATCGCGGTGTTCGGGCGGCCGTCCAGCACCGTCGTGATCTGCGCGGCCGGCGGCCCGAGGACCACCTTCGAGCCGTCGAGCGCCGGGAACGCGCCCGCCACCCCCTTGCCGTTCGCCTGGTGGCAGGCGACGCAGTTGGCGGCGAACACCTTCTCGCCGCGCGCGACGAGATCCTTCAGGTCCCAGACCTTCGACGGGTCCTCCGCCGCGGCGGCGGCCTTGCCCTTCTGCTCGGCCGCCCACTTCGCGTAGTCCTCCTTCGAACGCACGTCGACGACGACCGGCATGAACCCGTGCTCCTTGCCGCAGAGTTCCGCGCACTGGCCGCGGTAGATGCCGACCTTCTCCGCCCGGAACCACGAATCGCGCACGAATCCGGGGATCGCGTCCTGCTTGACGCCGAACGCCGGCACCCACCATGCGTGGATCACGTCGCCCGCCGTGATCAGCACGCGCACCTTGGTGTCGACCGGCACCACCATCGGGTTGTCGACTTCGAGCAGGTAGTGCTCCCCCTTGGGCTCGCGGCCCTCGATCTGGGCGAGCGGCGTCGAGAGGTTCGAGTAGAAGGCGAAGCCGTCCTGCAGGTAGTCGTAGTTCCACTTCCACTGGTAGCCGGTGACCTTGACCGTCAGCTCCGACGCCGTGGTGTCCTTCATCGCGAGGACCGTCTTCGTCGCGGGGTAGGCCATCGCCAGCAGGATCACGAACGGAATCACCGTCCACACGATCTCGACCACGGTGTTCTCGTGGAAGTGCCGGGCCTGGTGCCCCACCGACTTCCGGTGCTTGAACAGCGAGTAGGTCAGCACGCCGAACACGCCGATGAAGATCACGGTGCAGACCACCATGATGAACACGTGCAGGTCGAACTGCTGGCGCGCGACCTCGGTGACCGGCGTCTGCAGGTTCCACGCGGGCACCGCGTGCGCCGCCTGCGGCAGCGCCGCGAGCCCGGCGAAGATTGCGGCGGCGAGGCCCCCGCCCCGGCTTCCCCTGGAAATGCGCTCCATGCTCTCCTCGTCGTCTGCTGCTGCGGTCAACCCGATGCGTCCTTCAAGCGGCTCCGCCCGCGGTCAATGCGCGCGGAGCGCCCCCCTGATCGTGCGCGCGAGCCCGGGACGCTCGCATGCCGCGAGCGTGTCGCCGAAACGCACCGCCTCGCGGCCGCAGCGCAGCACGACGCGGGGCTCGCGGGCCCATCCCTGCGCGTCCACCTCGACGCGCAGCCACTGGCGGTTGAACTCCCGCCGGCACGCTCGCCCGTGGCGCGTCTGCTCGACGACCACGCGGTCGCCATCGAGCGTCAACCGATCCACGTCGCCGGCACGCCGCTCGATCAGCGCGAACGCGACCGCGAGGCAGGCGAGTTCGAGCACCGAGTACGGCAGGACCGGCCACACGCCGCCCGCGGCGAGCACGAGCGCCAACGCGAGGCTGCCCGCCGCGAATGCCCCGAAGATCGTCCATCGCTCCCGGGACGCGAGCGAGTTGTTGCGGCAGGCGACGACGCGAAACGCGGTGTCGGAGGGCGGTAGGCTGACCGTGACGGGCATCGAAGGCAAGGCCGTCCCGTCGGTTCCGGGACGGCGCGCCGCGCGGTCCCCGGAGCGGCGCGGCCGTTCGCGGAACGCGAAATCTTAGCATGGATCAAGTCGCCGCCCGAATCGGCCCCGCGGGGTCGACCCGGAAGCTGCCGAAACCCGCGCGGACGAGCGCATCGGCCGGGAGCGGTCCGGCTTCGCCCCAGGCCAGGTCCGCGACCATCGGTCCCGGGAGTCGGGCGGCGAGCGTGGCCACGCTCGCATCGGCGGCGGCCATCGCCGGGTCGATCCGGTTCGCGATCCATCCGGCGAATTCGAGCCCCCTCGCGCGGATCGCGAGTTCGGCGGCGAGCGCGTGGCTGAGGCACCCCAGGCGCACCCCGACCACGAGGAGCACCCTCGCGCGGAGGCGCGTCGCAACGTCGAGCATGTCGCTCCGCCCGCCGATCGGCACGAGCGGGCCGCCCGCGCCCTCGACGATGATGGCCTCGGCGCGTGCCGCGAGGCGCGCGTGGGCCTCCGCGATGCGCTCGAGATCGATCGAACGTCCCTCGCGCTCGGCGGCCACGTGCGGTGCGATCGCCTCGGCGAACGCATAGGGATTGCGATCCCCGGGCGGCGCCTCGACGTTGCCGGCGCGCGCGAGCGCGTCGACGTCGGCGTTGGCGGACGCTCCCGCCTCGATGCCCGCCGCGACCGGCTTCATGCCCACGGCGCGAACGCCGGCCGCGACCAGCCCCCCGAGCAGCGCCACGCACGCGTGCGTCTTGCCGACGCCGGTGTCGGTGCCCGTGACGAAGAGGGTTTGCGCGCGGTTCACGCCGGGTTCTCCGGGAGGGGGCAACGACGTGCCGGACCGGCTGGCGCGCTCCCTCCCGGCGCGGATCCGCGTCGACCGGGTGCCGGGCCGCCCACTACCGCCGACGCTCCACCTTGACGATGGGCAGCCCTTCGGCGGTCCGCGTCGGCGCCTCCTTCCACGCGTGACCGTACACGACTTCGAAGGTCGCCGGCACCCTGCCGTCGCGCGCGAGCGCGGCGAGCGCGGCGACGAGCGCTCCGTGGCGGCGGCGGCCCATGAGGCCGCGCGGGCGCCCCAGCGTCTGGTTGGTCGCGCCGATCGCCTTCAGTTCCGCGAGCAGCGCTCCGGGGGTCGCATAGGTCACGGTGATCATCTCCATCTCGGTCACCGGATCGCCGAAGCCCGCCTGCACGAGCATGTCGCCCAGGTCGTGCATGTCGGCGAAACGCGACACGTGCGTGTGCGTGTCGACGCCGGCGAACGCCTCGCGCAACTCGCGCAGGGTGTCCGGACCGAAGGTCGAGAACATCAGCAGCCCGTCGGTCGCGAGCACGCGCCGGCATTCCCCGAACGCGCGGGGCAGGTCG
>DAOMBL010000309.1:0-4927 GCA_035427325.1 Casimicrobiaceae bacterium | reverse complement strand
GGCATCACCGGCACCGCGCGGCGAGGAGGGTCTGCGCGCGGTGCGGGAATGACACGCGGGCGCGCGGACGCGACCGCGGCCATCGCCTCGTCACGCGAGGGAACCGGGACGCTCGAAGGCATCGACGCGGACGAAGTGGACACGACACGCGCCGACGTGGCAGCACTCGACGACGAACCCGTCGTGACGAACGACGACGTCGATGCGGTGACTTCGACACCGCGCGATGGTGACGCCGGCACGTTGGGCAGATACGACGGCGCTCCCGACTGCGGCGGCGCCGACTGGGGCGCGGAGGGCTGCTGCTGCATCGGCTGCTGCGGGACCGAACCTTGTCCGGTACCCGTGCCCGGCACGACCTGCACCCACGTCTGCGCGCAGGAGGTCACGTCCGGATAGAACGCCTGCGTCGTCGGACAGAAGAGCCGCACCATCGGTGCGTTCGAGGACGGCGAATTCACCGGAGGAGCTTCGCGCCGGACGATCACGCCGGAAGGCGCCGAAGCAACCCAGGTCGTCGAAGGAACGACCACCGTCGTCGCGGGCGCCACGACCGTCGTCGTGCCCCACCACGGCCAGGTCGCGCCGACCGCGACGCCTGCGCCCCACGCCCGCCACCACCAGCCGCCCCACGGGCCCCACCACCCGGAACTCCAGCCCCAGCCGCCGCAGTTCCAGCATCCGCCCCACCAGCCCCGGCTGCCGCGCCACCCGCCACCCCAGCCCCAACTTCCGCCGGTGTTGTGCCAACCTCCGTTCCACGATCCGCCGCCGTGCCAGCCGCCGCCGGATCCGCCCCAAGCACCGCCGCCGTGCCAGCCGCCGCCGGATCCGCCCCAAGCACCGCCGCCGTGCCAGCCGCCGCCCGAACCGCCGTTCCACGATCCGCCGCCGGAGCCACCCCACGAACCGCCGCCGTGCCAGCCTCCTCCCGATCCACCCCAGGAACCGCCCGAACCGCTCCACGAACCGCCACCTCCGCGCCCGCCCCCACCGCCACCTCCGCCACCACGGGCATCAGCGGCACCGGCCACGGCGAGCGCGAGGGCAGCAGCAAGGACGGTTGGGATGAGGGCTTTGCGCATGGCGACCTCCGTCGGGCGTCGATCCCGGTCAGGAGCATTCCGGGATCTTTGCCGTGAGCCCCGGTGTCCGACGACACGCTTCCGGGCAAGCGACATTCTGCTCCTCCAGGAGCAACACCCCAAACGTCGTGCGGCCTGGGGCGTTGACCCGTCAACGACGCCGGCAAGCGTTCCGGTGCCTTGCGTGACGTGGCGCGCGCTTCCCGGCACAGGAAGAGGCGGGGCTACCGTGCTCCCTGCGGCTCCGCGGACATCGTATCGGCCGAGGGCAACGAATGCGCGATGATGGCGAGACGGGCCCACGCCTCGACGGCGCGCCGCGCGGCCTCGACGAGCGCCCGGCCGCCGGGGCGGAACGAGAAGCCGCGGCGCATGACCCGCACCGTGTGCCGCGACAGGATCGCGGGACGGCGCCCATCGGCGTCCCAGTCCGCGAGCGCCCCGAGGAGCGCCCGGACGATCGCCTTCTCGTCGTTCGTGTGCGCCCGCGCCGCGATCAGGAGGGTCACGACGTCCGCGGGAACGCCCAGGCAGCGCAGATCGGCGAACGTGGCCGGCAGCGCGTGCATGCCCGCCGCCTCGATCCTGGCGAGGACGACGTCGATCGAAGCGGCGGCATCGGGAGCCTCGCGGCTCGCCCGTTCGTCCAGCTTGTCGAACTCCAGGGAATCCGACGCCCTCCGCGACGGCCGCGCGTCGGTCGAATCCGGCGCGCGCGAGTCGTCCCCTTCGATCTGCAGATCGTCGAAACGCTCGCAAGCCACGAAACGAGCATCCAGGGGTGCGGAGGTGACGCGGCGGCGCAACGCCAGACCGGCGAGGACGTAGTCCGAGACCGATACCACCACCGACCCCACCCCGTGCCACCCCGCCGCGTGCATCTGCGCGACATGCGCGAGTTGTGGCAGGTCGGCCGCCTTCTCGCCCTCGGCGCGTTCGTGCACGACGATGAGGTTCGTCTGGGCACTGAGAAGGCCGTAAGCGAGCGCGAGTTCGAGTTTCTCGTCCGCGCCGGCGGTTGCCATGCGGCGCGAGGCGGCGATGCGCGCGAGCGTGCGATCCTCGGCGAGCGTCCCACCGAGTTCCGCCGCCGCCGTGAGCGGCTGCGCTTCCGCTTTCGCGTGAAGCGCGAGCGTGACCGCGCCCGACGGCGGCGCGTCGAAGCCCGCGAACGCGTGGATCGTCTCGCCGCCGAAGAGGCCCTGCGGCAGCGGCGTGGTCCACGACGCAGGGGCGGGCCAGGCGATGTCCGCCCGCTCGACGCGCGGCGCGCGCAGGCGCGCGAACATGCGCAGGATCGCGCCTTCCGCATCCTCGTTCGGCGCGACGAACTCGCAGGCGCCGCCGGTCGCTTCGGCGAGCCTCCGCAGCACGCCTTCGGCGGGCGCGCTGCCGATGCCCACGACGAACACGCGCTGCTGTGCGCCGCGCGCCTCGGCGATCAGGTGGTCGGCGTTCCAGATCTCGCCGTCGGTGAGGAGCAGCACGTCCGCCGCGCCCTCGCGCCCGCCGAGGGCGAACACCTGCTGCAGCGCGCCCTCCATCTCGGTCCCGCCGAGATCGGCGTCGGTGCGCCCGACGAGCGCGGACGCCGAGCGGATCGCGTTCGCATCCGCGTGCACGAGCCCCTTCGTCTCGTGCACGACGTGGCTGCCGAAGCGCGAATACGAGAACCGGTCGCCCGGCTCGAGGCTCGCGAGGATGCGGTGGAGCGCGCGCTTCGCGGCGTCGATGCTGTCGCCACCCATCGAGCCCGAGCAGTCGACGAGGAGCTTCACCGCGAGCGGACGTTCGGTCGCCTCGCGCGGCACGTTCGCGCAGAAGCTCGCGAGCGCGACGAAACGCTCGCCGTCGCGCGCGACGACCGCGAGCGACTTCGCTTCGAGGCCGGCGACGGCGAGCACGAAGTCGCGGTCGAGGAAAGCGCCGCGCGCGAGTTCCACGTGCATGCCGGCGGCGGTGGCGGTGATCGCCAGCGCGTGCGAGGGGGAGGCGATCCGGCCTTGCGCGATCGGGCCTTCGAGGTCGATGGCGAGCGTGAACGGGTACGCGAGCGCGACATCGCTCGTCGGCACCTGGTGCGGCGCGAGGCCGGCGGCGCCCGGATCGCCGTAACGCGGCGCAATCACCGTGGGAACCGCGAGCCGAACGCTGCCGTGCTCGAAGCGCAGCAGTTCTGCGTAGCGGTAGCGGATCGTCGCGCGCTCGCCCGCCATCAGGTTGCCGAGGTTCAGTGTGCAGAGACCGTCGCCGGCGCGCTCGAGCATGATCGCGGTGTCGCCTTTGTCGATCGCCTGCTCGTAGTCGCGTTCCGCCGCCTTCTTCTCGACCACCTTCGCGACGAGCTTCCGGCCGTTCAAGGTGATGTCGAGGTCGAGCAGGACCGCCTCGACCGGCAGCGGGAACGTGTAGATCGCCTCGATGTTGGTGTCGCCCGGGTTGCGGTAACGCTGCTCGACGTCGAGCTCGAACAGCAATCCGCGGACGCGGCCCTGCGCGCTGACGCCTTCGAGCGTCATCGTCTCGCCGGTCGTCGACCGGAGCATCGCCTGTTGGTCTCTCATGGCTCGTTTTCCTTGTTCCTGATGTCGTCGTAGAGCGCCATCACGCCGGTGAAGAGCGCTCGCACCGCTTCCGGCGAGAGGCCCGCGCGCCCCGGCTCGATCGCGAGTTCGAGTCCGTCCGCGATCAGGAGGCGGCTCACCACCTCGACCGAGCCCCTCGCGCGCGGGCGCGGCGGCACCGGCGCGGCCTCGCCCGCGAGGAGTTCGCGGATCCGCTCGAGCGAGACGCCCGCGTCGCTCCACTTGCGGACCTGCAGCAACTGCTCGACGTGCCGCGCCCCGTAGCGCGCCGCCCTCGTCTCGCCGTCCGGCCGGTCGACCAGGCCGATCTGGATGTAGTAACGGACCGTGCGCTTCGGCAGGTCAACCAGCGCGGCGAGTTCGTCCAGCGAGTGGGTCGGAGAAGTCGGCGGAGCAGGGGTCGGTGCGTTCACGCCACCGATAATGCCAGTATTACTGGCGCAATCAACTGCCGTTCGTCGGCTGACGGCAAGCCCCTGATTCCACGTGCCTCATTGTTTGTGTACCGGTCGGCGGATGCATGAGCAACGCCATGAGCGAGCGCTTACTGCACGCCTTCGCCTTGCCGCGCGGGCGCGCGAAGCATCGAGTTCGAGCCGATGCTCATCGACGGACCCTGGGGGGGAGTGGCCGGCTCGGCGGGCGCCATGGCCGGGATCGAGCCGGCCGCGCTCCCGGCCGCGGGCGCCGCGATCGTGGCTGAAGCTGCCTGCGCGGGCACGGGCGCGCGCGGATCGCACTCCTGCTCCCGCATCTGCCTGCGGATCGCCTGCTCCTCCCCCTTCAGGCGCGCGACGTCGCCTTCGAGTCCCGCGTTGTTGCCGAGCGCGAACAGGACCGGCCAGAACAGGATGACCCCGACACCCGTCACCACGGCATCCTGCGTCGCCTTGTCGTTGAGCTTCGCCGATTGCGCGCGCAGCGCGTCCTGCACCTCGTCGAGTTCGCGCGCGAGGCTCTTGCAGGTGCGCTCCGCGTAGCGGCTCGACGAGACGTGGCTCGCGGTCACGTTCTCGGGCCGCGTCGCGCAGGCGGGAATGACGAGCGCCGCGATCGTCGCGGCGGCGATCGTGCGTGCGTTTCGCGTGTTCATGGTTCGCTCCACGGCGGATGGGACGAGGCGGATGGTGTGCGCCGCGGTGGCTCATGCGATGAACCTTCGAGTACCGTTCGTCGGCGCACCGCACCGCGGTGGGATTGCCGTGGGTCGGCCTTCAGGCCGACATCAGGAGACAGGAGTCAGAAGTCAGAGGACAG
>DAOMBL010000308.1:0-4938 GCA_035427325.1 Casimicrobiaceae bacterium | reverse complement strand
AATGCGTCGGCCTGAAGGCCGACCCACAACCCCTCCGCTGTGGGTCGGGCGTTGGCCCTGTGGGTCGGGCTTCAGCCCGACGGGCCTGTGTCGATGCGGTCGAATGCGTCGGCCTGAAGGCCGACCCACGGAGATGTGCCGCAGCCTGCCAGGCTGACGCCCGACCTACTCCACCGCGGCCGCGGGCCTCGGCGATTGGCGCCCGACCTGGAACGCGGCGACCGCGCCCAGGAGCGCGCCTGCCGCACGCCAGGTGAACGAGGGCGCCATCAGGCACACGCCTGCGGCGAGGAGGAGCGCGCGGCTCGGCCAGCCGATGCGCTGCCGCCAGAAGCCCTCGATGCCGACGCAGAGGCACACCACCGCCGCCAACGCCGCGACGAGCGCGACCGCGACGGTCCAGGGGTCGCCGATGAGCAGCAGTTCGCGGCTGTAGATGAACGCGAACGGAACGAAGAACGCGACGATCGCGATCCGCACCGCGGCGAGGCCGATCTTGATCGGATTGGCGTCGGCGATCGGCGCGGCGGCGAACGCCGCCACGGCCACCGGCGGCGTCATCGCCGAGAGGCTCGCGTAGTAGACGAGGAAGAGGTGCGCGGCCATCATCGGCACGCCGAGCTTGAGGATGGCCGGCGCGATGAGCACCGCGGCGAGGATGTAGACGCTCGGCGTCGGCATCCCCATGCCGAGCAGCAGCGTGACCAGTGCGGCCAGCGCGAGCGTGGCGAGCGGATGGGGCCCCGCGAGGAGGAATATCAGGTCGGTGAACTTCGCGCCGAGGCCGGTCATCGACAGCCCGCCGACGACCAGGCCCGCCGCCGCGCACGCCGCGACGACCGGAACCACGCGCGTCGTGGTCTCGGCGAGCACCGAATAGATCATCGCGATGCTCGGACGCGTGCGCGGGGACAGTGCGGCGGCGACGATGATCGCGAGCGTGCCGAACGCGGCGACGTAGTTCGGCGAGTAGCCGAGGATGAGCGCGGTCACCAGCGCGACGAGCGGGATCAGGAACACGCCGCCGCCGCGCAGCGTCGCACCGAACTTCGGAATGCGGCTCGGATCGAGTCCCCGCAGGCCCTGCTTCAGTGAATGCAGGTGCACCTGGAAGTACACGCAGAAGTAGTACAGGAACGCGGGGACGATCGCCGCGACCGCGATGTCCACGTACCGGATGCCGGTGAATTCGGCCATGATGAATGCGGCCGAGCCCATCACCGGCGGCAGGATGCTGCCTCCGGTGGACGCCGCCACCTCGATGCCGCCGGCGAGCGCGCCCGAGTACCCGAGCTTCTTCATCATCGGGATCGTGATCGAGCCCGTGGCCACCACGTCCGCGGTCGGGCTGCCGGAGATCGTGCCGTACAGTCCCGAGGACACGACGGCGATCTTCGCCGGCCCGCCGGGGCGGCGCCCCGTCAGCGCGGCGGCGGCGTCGAAGAAGAAGTCGCCGCCGCCGGCCCGAGACAGGAACGTCCCGAACATGCCGAACAGGAACACGTAGGTGAGGGCGACCCGCACCGGCACCCCGTAGATGCCGTCGGTGGTGAACACCAGGATGTCGAGGAAGTGCCGGTAGTCGATCGGGCCGTGGCCGAGCACGCCCGGCAGCCTGTCGCCCCACAGGTTGTACGCGAGGAAGGCGAGCACGATCACCGTCAGCCCGAGGCCCACGGTGCGGCGGGTCGCCTCCAGCGTGAGCAGCAGCAGCGCGCTGCCGCACACGACGTCGGCGGTCGTCAACGGGTCGAGCAGCGTGATGCGCGTGATGATGCGCTCGTTGTGCAGCCAGAAATACGCGCTCGCCGCGAGCGACGCGGCGGCGAGCAGCAGGTCGAACGCCGGCACGCGGTCCTTCGACGACCCGGGCGTCGCCCCGACGTACAGGTAGACGAGCGCGAGCATCAGCCCGAGGAAGACGATGGTCATCGCGAACACGTCGACGATCGCGATCGTCGTCGAGTAGACGATGCCGAGCGCGACCAGCGCCGAGTACGGTTTCGCGATGCGGCCCGCCCACCCCGCCGGATGGCGGCGGGCGCCGGTGCCGAGCAACGCGAGCGGAGCGACCATGACGGTGCGGCGGACCGGGGACCCGGCGACGCCCCGGAGACGGTCCGGGACGGCGCCGGATTCGTGCTACTTGAGGAGGCCCGCCTCGCGGTAGAACTTCTCCGCGCCCGGATGGTAGGGAATCACCCGCTGGCTCGCGAAGAACTGCGGCGTGATGTCCTTGAACGTGCTGTGCGCCGCCTTGAACTTGTCGACGTTGCCGGCGATCGCCTTCGCCAGGTCGTAGGCGACGGCGTCGGGCATCCTGTCGCTGGCGAACAGGATCGCCGACAGCGCGACCGTGGGCACGTCCTGGGGCTGCCACGGATAGGAGCCGCCCTTGACGACGAACGGCCGGACGCTCAGCTCCTTCGCGACCTTCTGCACCGTGGCCTCCGACACCGGCAGGAGCACCAGGGGAACCGCGTCGCCGGCCTGGACGATGAAGCTCGTGCGGACGAACACCCCGTTGGCGAACATGTCGATGCGGCCGTCCTTCGTCAGGTCGCCCTGCTCCTCGGACGCCGCGTAGACCACCTGGCCGCCCCACTTCTTGATGTCGTCGAGGCTCACGCCGATCGCGGCGAACATCCGGACCGCGACGTGCTCGGTGATGTTGCCGCGCTTGTTGAGCGCCACGCGCAGCGGAGGCTTCTTCGCCGCGATGTCGTCGAACGTTCGGATGCCGTACTTGTCGGCGAAGGCCTTGTTCATCACCATCTGCATCGGCGCCCAGTCGTACATCAGCGCGATCGCGCGCAGGCTGGTGACCGGCTTGGCGAACGGCGCGGCGCCTTCGAGCGCGAGGCGCAGCTCCGCATCGTGCGCGAGCCCGAGTTCGGCCTTGCCCTGCTCGACGATCCCGATGTTGGCGAGTCCACCGCCGGAGGTCTGGTAGGTCACCGTCGAGCCCGGGAACGCGGCCTTGACGGCGCCGTCGATGCCCACGCCGAGGATCGTCCACAGGCCGCTCGGACTCGCGCCCGACAGCGTCAGCTTGTAGGACGCCTGCGCGAAGGCGAGGGTGCCCGCCAGCGCCAGCGAGATGCCGATGAAGAGCCTTCTTGTCGCACGCATGCTTCCTCCTCTCGTTGCGATCCGGACGTCGATGCGCCCGGCACTCCCTAGTCGAAGGCGCCTCGCGCCCCGTACGCCGCGTATTCCTCGCCGGACAGGCCGAGGAACTCCCGGAACACGATGTCGTTGTGCTCGCCGAGCCGAGGTGCTGGCGAGGTCACCTCGCCGGGCGTCGCGGACAGGTCGAAGGCCGGGAACGCATAGTGCTGCTCGCCGATCACGGCGTGGTGCTGCCGGCGCCATGCTCCGCGGCTCGCGAGTTGCGGATCGCGAAACAGGTCGTCGACCGCGTTGACCCGGTACGCGTGGACGCGCGCGTCCTGCAGCGCCTGCGCCGCGGCGTCGCTCCCGCGGGAGGCGCACCACGCCGCGAGCACCGCCTCGAATTCGGCGAGGTGGCGCCTGCGCGCCTCCGCGGCCGCAAACCGCGCGTCCGCGGCGAGTTCCGGCCGGCCGATCGCCGCGCACAGGCGCGCGAACTCGTCGTCGGACCAGCACGACAGCGCCACCCATTCGTCGCCGAGACAGCGGTACGCGCCGTGCGGCACGGCCCGCGGATCCCGGTTGGCCGAACGCCCGGCGATCGTTCCGTCGGTGTGGTAGTCGAGGAGCGGCGTCGCGACGAAGTGCAGGCCGGCCTCGTACTGCGCGAGGTCGATCCACGCGCCGACACCGGTCTGGCGCTTGCGCACCAGCCCCGCCAGCACCGCGGCCGCGCCCATCGTCGACGCCACGAAGTCGATGTACGGACCGTACAGCAGCATCGGCGGGCCGTCGGGGGATCCGGTCAGTCCGCAGAAGCCGGCCTGGGCGGAGAGCAGCGATCCGAAGCCCGGCGTGTTCGCGCGCGGGCCGGTCTGCCCCATGTTGCACGACGACAGCATGACGATACCCGGCTTCTGCGCGGACAGCGCATCGTAGCCCAGACCGAGACGGTCGATGACGCCCGGCCGCATGTTCTCGATCACGACGTCGCTCCAGAGCGCGAGCTTCCGGGCGAGCGCGACGCCGGCGTCGTTCTTGAGGTCGAGCGTCACGCCGTACTTCGAGTCGTTGAAATACGCGAAGCAGCCGCCGCGATCGACGCCCGGCACGCCGTCCTTGAACGGCGGATACTCGAGGCGGAAGCCGTCGGGTCGCCGTTGGGACTCGACGTGCACGACGCGGGCGCCGAAGTTCGCGAGGATCTTGCCGATGTGCGGGCCGGCGGCGTAGCTCGCGAACTCCACGACCTTGAGGCCCGAGAGCGCCTGCGCCGGGGATGCGGTCACGCGGCCGCCCGATCGGTGACGCTCCCGCCCGTGCCCGGGCGGGCGCTCCATTGCTCCAGCAACTCACCCGCGAGGACCTCGCGGCCCGGCGGGTGGGCGAGCGGAGCACGGACGCCGTCGACGAGCGCGAACGGACCGCAGTGCCGCTGCCGCGAGCCGTCGGGCAGCGTGACGTCGCGCCAGAAGTCGCGCGCCTCGAGCTGGGGATCGGTCGCGATGTCGTCCATCGTCGAGACCGGATAGCCGAGGATCTCGCGCGCGCTCGCCTCCTCGAGGAACGTCCGCTTGGCGATCGTCGCGAAGAACGCCGCGATCGGCGCCTCGAGCCGGTCGATGGTCGCCTGGTCCAGCGGCTTCGGGTCGAACCGCCCCCAGTCGACGTCGGCCAGCGCGCCGAGCGCGGCGCCCGACTCCTGCATCCATCGGACGAGCATCTGCGTGCTGCGCCGGCCCGCCGGTCCGCCGTAGAGCACGAAGTTGAGGTACCCGTCGGCGCAGCGGCAGAACGCGCGGAAGCGTGCGCCGGTGAGCGCCC
>DAOMBL010000307.1:0-4941 GCA_035427325.1 Casimicrobiaceae bacterium | reverse complement strand
GAAGCGCAACGAGCGCGACCTCGACGACGTCCCGGCGGACGCGCGCGAGCGAATGACCTTCGTCTGGCTGGAGAACGTCGACGACGCGATCCGGCACGCGCTGCGGCCGGCGGCGGCGCCCCGCTGACCGCGCGCGCGGCGAAAGGCTGCGTCAGCGCTTCAGCTCGTCGATCAGCGCGAGACGCACGTCGCGTCCCTCGACGATGTCGTGCACCTGCGGGTTCGAGCGCGTGAGGAAGCCGAGGTTCACCTCGCCGCCGGAGAGCAGGAAGTCGTTCAGCGCCACCGCGTAGCGGCGCGCGGGATCGATCGGCGCCCCGCGCACCTGCCAGCGGCCCTGCTCGAAGCTCGCGCCGCGCACCTGCAGGTAGCCTCCGGTGCCCTGGTTGTTCACGCCGGTCTCGAGCACGCGCACGAGCAGCGCGCCGTCCATCGAGACGCGCACGACCTTCCCCCCGAACGGCAGGATGCGGATCACGTCGTACTCGGTGATCGGCCCCGGCGGAATGACGTCGTCGATGCGCACCGAGCCGCCGTTGAAGAGCGCGACGTCGACCGGAGCCGCCTCGCGCGCCATCGACGCCGTGATGAGGTCGGTGAGCCTGCCCGGCCGGTTGCGCACGGTGGACTCGCGTCCGTCGAGCGGCTCGGCGAGCGTGGCGACGACCGCCTCGGGCTTGAAACCTTCGCGGCGAAAACCCTCGTAGCCCCGCTCGACCCACGACTTCGCGAGCGCGTCGACCGCGGGGTCCGCGGGAATCCTGTCGTCGATCACTTCGAGGCGCGTCGCCACCGCCGGCCGGGTGCCGGGTGCGCCGAACGCGAGCGTCACGATCGCGAGCGAGCGCACGTTGGCGTCCGCCTTCACGATCGGCACGAAGCGCGCCCCCCGGTAGAGGAGCCAGTTCTCGTGCTCGTGTCCGCCGAGCACGAGGTCGACGCCGGGCACCGCGTCGGCGAACTCGGCGTCCTGCTCGAGCGAGAGGTGGGTGAGCGCGACGATCGCGTCGACCTTCCCGCGCAGCTTCTCGACCTCCGCCTTCGCGGCGACGATGCCGTCGCGGTAGCGCACCCAGTTCTTCTCCGTCGAGTCGATCGTGGCGCTCACGAGACCGATCCGGACGTTGCGCCCCCCGACGGTCACCGGGACGATGGCGGAAGTCGCCACACCGGGGAACGGCGCGCCGGCGGCGTCGGTCACGTTGGTCGAGACGATGCGGAACTTCGCCTCGGTCACATGCGCGCGGAATCGCTTCTCCGACACGTCGAACTCGTGGTTGCCGAGCGTCGCGAAGTCGAGGCCCGTCGCGTTCAGCACGTCGACCATCTGCCGGCCCGCGAGCCGCTCGCCGTCGACGACCGCGGTGCCCAGCGCCGAGGGCGACAGGTAGTCGCCGCCGAGCGTCACGAGCACCGGTCCGCCCTCCGCCTTCAGGCGCTTGACGACGGTCGCCACGCGCGCGAGCCCCCCCGCCTTGCCGCCCTCGACCGGCACGATCTCGTAGATGTCGTTCAAGTGGACGAAGGTGACGACGAGCGGCTTGGCGGGTCCGTCCTGTGCGGCAGGCAGCGGCGCGCACGCCGCCAGCGCGCCAAGGAGCACGATCGGCCACAGCAGGAACATCGATCGCAAGCGTCGCATCACCACCTCCCGACATGTCCGCGCGACCCGCGGCGGTGGCAGTGTACGGGCATTGCGGCGCCCGCGTCGTCCGCGGCCGGTTGCCCTCCGATCGTCGGGCTCCGGACGTGCCGCACCGCGCCGCGCGGCGGCCCCGGGGGCGGGATGTAAGCCTGGCGGGGGGATCGACGACCGATGCCCGGCGGCGCGTTCACGGCGCCACCCTGCCATGGCAGGATGACGGTCCGAACGAATCCTCCGATGACGACGAACGACTGGAAGCTCCGCGCGCGCGTGTTCGCGCAGCGCCTCGCGCAACCGACCTGCGCCTGCATGCTCGCCATGTCGGCGCCGTCGTTCGTCGCGCTCGCGAGCCTGCCGCACTGGAAGATCGCACTGCAGACCGGCGTGGGCACCGGACTGCTCGCGCTCCTCCTCTCGTTCACGCCCGCGGTCCGGCTCTTCGGGAATCGCTACGGCAACGCGATCGTGATGGGGATGCTCACCGCGATCGCCGATGCCTGGTCGCACCCGGGGCGCTTCGCCATTCCGTACGCGGAAGCGATCTTGACCGGCGTCGTCTCCGGTCTCCTCGTGCTCGCGGCCTCGTTCCTCCTGGAGGACCGCGCGCGGCGGCTGCGCGAGACGTGGTCGCGCGTGCGGGGCAGGGCGCTCGGGTCCATCCCGAAGGGCGACTGAGGGAAAGCGCGCATCGGCCGGTTCCGCCCGGTCGCGCGACAGCGCACCTGCCTCGCGCCCTCGTCCCCGCCCGGTTCGATCGCGCGCCGCCCGCGGATCAGGGCTCGCCGCGAAAGCGCGCAAGAACGCTACCGTCGGCCGCGTGGAGCGTCAGCCGGTCGCCGTCGACCACCACCCGCGTCGCCGCGAGCAGGGCGCCGCGGAACGCCCCAGGGAGCAGGAACGACGGGGGACAGGCCCGCGGCGCGATCGCCATCGCGCGCGCGTCGAGGCTCATGCGCTCTCCGTCGATCCGCCCGTCGACCTTGAACGTCGTGCACCCGTCGAACCCCCCGACGCCGCTTCCGCCGAAGCGGACGACCGGTGGGCTGGCGCTCGCGACCGATTCGCTTCCGATCTGGACGAGTTTCCACGTCGTGCGTTCGAGCGGCAGGGATCCGCCCGTCACGAGGCGCACGAGCCCGCGCACGCCCGCGTCTCCGCCTTCGACCATCGAGAGGCCGACGCCGACGGAAAGCGCCACCGCGACCAGCGCGGCGATCATCGCGATGCGTGCCATGTCCCATCCCTTTCGCCGGGAAGGCCCCCTTCCCGCACGCTACGTACAGCAGGATGAACGTCGCCGGTCGGCCGGCGGGGTTCGATGGGCGCGCCACGGCAGCTCCCGACCCCGCATCCGCCCGTTTCGAACGACGCGACGGCGCGCGGGCGCCTGTCTAACCTGGCCGCGCGGCCCGGCTCCGCAGGATCAGGAAGGCCGTGACCGCGAACATCGCCGCCGCGGCGCCCGCGAGCGACGCGTGGATGCCCACGACGCCGCCGACGACCCCCACGACGACGCCGCTGAACGTGCGCATCCCCAGCGAGGCCATGGTGTAGAGCCCGATCACGCGCCCTCGTGCGGTGAGCGGCGCGTGCAGTTGCACGAGCGCCTGCGCCATGCTGCTGAACGCGAGCTCGAAGAAGCCTGCGACGAAGAGCAGCGCGAGGGCGACGGGGAATTGGGTTGCGAACGTGAACGCCCCGAGCGCCGTGCACCACAGCGCCGCGAGCGTGAGCGCGGTCGTCGGCCCCATGCGCAGGAGCGAGCGGCTCTCCAGCACGATGCCCGCGACGAGCGCGCCGGCCGCGTCCGCCCCGAGCAGCATGCCGTAGAGGAAGCCGATGTCGCCGTGGCCCAGGTCGTGGGCGAACTCGGGCATCTGCGGCTGGTAGCTGTTGCCGATGAAGAACGACGCCGCGCCGGCGAGGAGGATCATCGGCACGAGGACCCGGTGGCCGGCGATGTCGCGCGCCGTGCGCACGATGTCGCCGAAACCGCGCACGGCCCGCGCCGCCCTCGGCTCGCTGCGGAACGCCGGGCCGTAGGGCGCCTTCCACAACCACAGGATCGCGGGCAGGTAGAAGAGCGCGTTGACGAGGATGCCGACGTCGGGGCCGAGCGCGAGCATCAGCCCGGCGCCGACCGCCGGCCCGACCAGGACGCCCAGGTAGCGCTCCGTCGCGTTCAAACGCCCCGCGCTGGGCAGGTCCTCCATCGGCACGATGTCGTAGAGGAGGAGCTGGCTCGCCGTCTGCCAGAACACCCCGGCCGCCCCGTGCAGCACGAGGAGCGCCACCGCGTGCCACAGTTCGAGCGTGTCGGTCAGGAAGAAGAAGCCCCAGCCGAGCGATGCCGCGACGAACATCACCATGCCGAGCTGGATCATGCGCCGCGGATCGACCCGCTCGGCGATCGCCCCGACCGGCACCGAGAACAGGAGGTACGGCGCCCAGTGCGAGATCACCGCGAAGCCGCCGAGCGCCGGCGAGCGGAACTCCTGGAAGATCACCCAGTAGCTGATGACGTGCTCGATGTTGTCCGCCATCATCGCCAGCATGTAGGTGCCGACGAAGGCGCGGAAGCCGCGATGGTGGAGCGCCGCGAACGAGCGGGGCGCACCTGCGGCGCGTCCGGTGGCACCGGCGCTCACGCCCGGACCATTCGGGTCGGAATCGGGGGCGGGCGCAGGGCGTCTGCCCATGCGCCAGGAGCGCGCTCGGCCGAACCGCCGACCGCCCGGCGGCCCGTCGCAGGCACGGGCGTCACGCGCCGAACTTCCCGGCCTGGAAGTCGTTCACCGCCTCGATGATCTGGTCGCGCGTGTTCATCACGAACGGGCCGTACTGCGCGATCGGCTCGTGCAGCGGACGCCCCGCGACGAGGATCGCGCGCGACGCCGCGCTCGCGCGAAGCACCACGCCGTCGCTGCCTGCGTCGTTGGCGAAGATCGCCATCCGCTCGAGCGGGACGTCGCTTCCGAGCACCCGCAGCGCGCCGCGGTACACGTAGACGAACGCGTTGTGCGTGACCGGCAGCGCCTGCGCGAACGTGGCACCGGCCGGCAGGTCGAGATCGAGGTACAGCGGCTCGGTCGCCTCGCGCGTCATCGCGCCGGCCACGCCGTGGCTCGCGCCTGCGATGACGCGGACGGTCACGCCCTCCGGCGTCGTGAACGCCGGGATCTCGTCGCGCGCGATGTCGCGGTACCAGGGCGCGCGCATCTTGTCCTTCGCCGGAAGGTTGAGCCAGAGCTGGAACCCCTCCAGGCGGCCGCGCTCCTGCTCGGGCAGCTCCGAGT
>DAOMBL010000306.1:0-4946 GCA_035427325.1 Casimicrobiaceae bacterium | reverse complement strand
GGAGGCGGACGCGGCGCGCAGGACCGGGAACTGGCCGAGTCTACCCCTCGGCTTGCCGTCCTGGGCACGGATGGCGACCATCCCCGCGACTGGTTGGTGGCCGGTCAGGCGCTCCAGCGCATCCTGCTCGTCGGCTGCCAGCACGGACTGCAGGCTTCGTATCTCAACCAGCCCATCCAGGTCGCTTCGTTGCGGCGAAGGCTCCAGGAAGTGGCGGGTGCCGGAGTCCCCCAGATCTTCCTCCGCCTCGGCCATCCTGCCGAGGAGATCGAGCCGTCGCCGAGGAGAGCTCTGGAGGAGGTCATCGAATGATGAGGGATGAGGGAACGGGCTGCGCGAAGCGCGCATGTGCCTGACCGCTGGAATCGTGGTCGCGGTCCCGCTGGGCGGTTGGCATCGGGCGGCCCGCATCCTGTGATCTCTCGGGCGCCCCGCCTGCGAGGCAGGCGGACACGATGCGACGGAGTCACGAGTCGTCATCGTGTTCGGCGCGCCGTTCGCGGGAGCGTTTGACCTGCGGCCAGCGTATCCCCTAAGCTCCCGCGGACGCGTCCCGGCCTCGGGCCCCTGCGGATCCCGTGCCGCCCGATTCACTCGGCGGCGCGGACGACAGGGATCCGGAGTCAAGCGTCAGGCAAGCCGTCACAGCGTGCGCCATGCTCCCGTTGGAATTTCTCGTCACTTCGCTCGTCGTCATCCTCGTCCCCGGAACCGGCGTCGTGTTCACGGTTTCCACCGGCCTCACGCGCGGCGGACGCGCGAGCGTCTACGCGGCGCTGGGCTGTACCGCGGGCATCCTGCCGCACCTCCTCGCGACGGTCCTCGGCCTGGCGGCGATCATGCACACCAGCGCGCTGGCGTTCCAGATCCTGAAATACGCGGGCGTGGCCTACCTGTTCTACCTGGCGGTGGCGACCTGGCGCGACCGATCGACCTTCGCGGTCGACGGCAGCACATCGAAGGTCCCGATGACGAGGCTCGTCGTCAAGGCGTTCCTGCTCAATATCCTGAACCCCAAGCTCACGATCTTCTTCCTGGCCTTCCTGCCGCAGTTCGTCGATGCCTCGGCGCCCCGACCGCTGCTCCACCTGCTGGCGCTGAGCGCGGTCTTCATGGCGATGACGTTCGTGGTCTTCGTGGTCTATGGACTGCTCGCGCACGCGTTCCGCCGGTTCGTCATCGAGTCGGCGCGCGTTCAGCGCGTCCTGCGCTACGGCTTCGCTGCGGCGTTCGCCGCCCTGGGCGCACGACTCGCCGTGAGCGAGCGGTGACGCCAGGCGATCGGCTGGCTGGCGCCTGCCGAGCAGGCGCGCAGGCGCCCCGTCGGCCGAGCGATGCTCGGGCACGCATCCCGACGGCGACCCGCGTCCCCGGGGTCTTGCAAGGCGCGCATTCGACGCCATGTTGCGAGTCCGGGGTTCGGTGTCGCGTTCGTCGGAACGGCGGCGGTCGACACCAACGGGATCCGCAACGGCGCCGGATCCGGGCCGATCCCGTGCCGACATCGACGCACCACCAACGGGAGTCTTCATGCAGAACCTGGGAACGCCCCCGGGCATTCGCAAACTCGCCCGCATTGCCGGCAAGCCGGGCAACGGCGATCGACTGCGCCGTGCGCTGGCCGACCTGGAGTCGGCCACGCGCAGCGAGCCGGGGTGCCGGGAGTTCACGTTCTACCAGGCGATCTCCGACCCGGACGCGTTCGTGCTCCTCGAGCACTTCGTCGACCAGGCGGCGCTCGACCGGCACATGACGCTCGAACACACGCGCGCGTTCTTCAGTGCGCAACTCGTAAGCGGGGTGAAGGCGATCGATGTGCCGGATCTCGCCTGAGGGTCGCGCCGGACCGCTCTCCTGCGGCGGGGCGCCATGGCAATCGATCGGATGCCGCGCGTCCTGCCGGCGCGTGCGGACCGGGTGAGACGCACCGCACGTCGGTCGACGACCATGGCGCAATTCCTCTATCGCCTCCACCCGGTTCGCTCCGGCATGCTGACCGAGGGTCCGACCGAGCGCGAGGCGGACGTCATCGGCGCGCACTTCGAGTACCTCTCCAGGCTCACCGAGCAGGGAATCGTCCTCATGGCGGGCCGGACGCTCACCACGGACGAAGCGACGTTCGGGATCGTCGTGTTCGTTGCCCGAACTGAGCCCGAGGCGGAAGCCATCATGAACGGTGACCCGGCCGTCAGGCACGGCGTCATGCGGGCGCCGTGGTTCCCGTTTCGCGCCGCGCCGCGGAACC
Source organism: Casimicrobiaceae bacterium (assembly GCA_035427325.1). Taxonomy (GTDB): domain Bacteria; phylum Pseudomonadota; class Gammaproteobacteria; order Burkholderiales; family Casimicrobiaceae; genus VBCG01. Next base: position 2,701 of record DAOMBL010000306.1, on the reverse strand, counting down.
GGGACGGACCGCCCGAGGCCCTCGGGACGTGAGCATCGAGGCACGAGAATCGCTTCGACGCAGCGCCCCCGACCAGTACACACCTCGTTCGTCGACGTGCCACGCGCACCGACCCATCGCGCAATCTCCAGACATCCCGGGAGCCCTTCCATGCAATGGCCGACGATCGAAGCGATTTCGACGATGACCCCGCTGCCCGACGGCTATCGCTTCGAGCCGCTGAGGCGGGCGGACATCGGACCGCTCATCGAGGCCATCCGCACATGGTTCCCGAGCGTGTCGGTGGGTGCGGCGAGCTGCTACCTGACCGAGGCGTTCTATGTCGACAAGGCGGTGATGGACGAGCGGACCGACAAGGACGTCATCGTGCTGCTGATCAGGAAGGGCGGCGAACTCGTCGGCATGGGGTCGTGGGAGCGCGAGAGTGCCGCGATGACGCTGTACGCCCGCCTGGGAGTGATCTCGCCGGCGCATCGCGGAGCCGGGCTGGCCGTGCTCGCCATGGAACTCGGCGAGAAGATGGGGCGCGCGATGGGCGCGGGGTTCATCTACACGCTGGCCACGATGAAGATGCCGCAGATGCAGCGTGCCCTCGAGCATGCGGGATATCAGCTCATCGGGTTCATGCCGGGCTACGACCGCGAGGAGGTGTCGCCGGGCGTCGTCAAGCGCGTCTTCGAGGCCGGCTACGCCAAGCGGCTCGCGCCCGCGGAAGAGTTCCTGCGCCCGGAGGACCGGAACATGACGCCGAACGCGAAGCGCCTCTTCGACATCATCTTCCCGACGGAGTGACGCAGGGCTCACGCTGCGCTTCGGTGGGTTCGCGGGCAGGAATTCGCCGCGCCGACTGACCTGGCGCGGTCATCGATCGGGGCCGACCTGCCGGGATGTCGGGCCGCGGGACCGTGCTACATTCGACCGCCGCGATGTTCGCGGAGGAGAGGAGTCGTGGACCGGCGACCCGTTCTCGTGGTGGGCGCCAGCGGCCAGCTCGGCACGCGCATCGTTCGGCGGCTCGTCGCCCCGGCCGGCCGGTCCGGGCCATGGTGCGTCCGACGTCGCTTTCCTCGCACCTTCGCGGACCCGGAGTCGAGCTGGTCACCGCGGATCTCGCGGAGCCGGCGACGCTCGACCCCGCGACCCGCGGCGCCGGTGCGGTGATTGCGACAGCCAACGCGGTCGCACCCACGCACGGCAGCAGCTTCGATGCCTTCGAAGAACGCGTCGGCGCGGCTCGGCTCGGCATGCGTGTTCCGATGGTCCTGCGGGCCGGGCGAGACAGCGCACGGGGCGACGGACGCCGGATCGTCCGACGGCCACGGGAACGACGAGGGCTCGCGACCATGACGCGGACGCCTGATTCCGGCGGATGGGCCGGGTTGGCCGCGTTCGCGGTCCTGACCCTCGCCGCCTGCGGTGGGATCGCGGACGAGTTCCTGCCGAATACCGAGAACGGCCGGCTGGAAATCCACGTTGCCCGGGCCGTGAACACCGCCCCGGAGAACGTCACCGAATTCGCCACCCACGAGCGGCTCCGGTTCGCCCGGGGTGCGCTCGCGCGCACGCTGCCCGCGGGGATCGAGGTGCTCGTCGAACCGTACGCCTCGGACTACGGCGTCTACCGGTTCGGCGGAGGGTGGATCACGAAGGGCGACCTGCATCTGGGACGACACGCCGTCCCGACGGAGCCCGTCGACGTCGTCTCGAGCGATGCCCGCATCATGACGGCCGAGATCGTGCCGAACCCGACGAACCCCGGACGACATCGCGTGAGGCTGACCACGCTCGAGCCGGGGACGGTGCGCCTGACGTTCAGGGTCTCGAGGCTCGACGACAGGCAGCAGCGAATCGGCACGGTCGTCGAGGACTCGATCGCGCTCTCGGTTCGCGCGAACCCCGGAAGATGAACGTCGAGTGTTCCCGGGTGCAGACGGCGGGACGCTGGCAACAGATGCCGGTGGATGGCGCGGCCATGCCGCCGAACGCATCATTCGCGGACGCTCACGGCCAGGTCATGCTCGCGGGCTTCCGGATTCGAACTCACGACGGCGGAGCCGGCGTGCCGACGGCGTGCGATGCCGACCCGGTCGCGCGGTTCGCGCGCTATCCAGGACGCGGAGCGACGCTAGGACTCGTTGAGGAAATCGTCGAGCGCCCGCCGGTCGCGCTTGGTCGGACGACCCGGAAAGGCCGGTGGCGCAGACGCCCGTCGCAACGCGATCGCGGCCTCGCGCGCGGCGCGCACCTCGTCGTCCTCGCGATACGCCCTTGCGGCCTCCGGCGCGCCGACGCGGCGGTCGATCGTCGCCAGCACCTCGACCTCCCACAGGAGCCCGGCGCGCCGGATGCTCACGCGCTCGCCGACCCGGAGCGTGCGGGCGGGCTTGACGCGCTCGCCTGCGACGCGCACTTGCCCGGCCTCGATCGCCGCGCAGGCGAGTTCGCGCGTCCTGAAGAACCGCGCAGCCCAGAGCCACCGGTCGAGACGCACTCTCTCGAGCGCCTCGGGAGCAGGCGAGGGCAGGCGCGCGCCGCGCCTCGGATCGCGGGCGCTCAATGGAGGTTCGACGCGGGCCCCGGCGCGGCGAACAGCGCGCGTGCACGTTCGGGCGCGTAGGTGTAGCGCCTGCCGCCGTATTCGCAGACGATCTCGACCCTGCCGTCGTCGCGGATCGCCGCCTCGCTCTCGTCGCGTCCCGCG
>DAOMBL010000305.1:0-4952 GCA_035427325.1 Casimicrobiaceae bacterium | reverse complement strand
GCGGGAGGCCGGCTCGTCGGCCTCGACCTGCGCACCGGTGCGGTGGGCTGGGAGGTGCTGGTCGCGACCCCCAAGGGCGCCACCGAACTCGAGCGCATCGCCGACGTCACGAGCCTCCCGGCGATCGACGATCGCATGGCGTGCGCGTCGGCCTACCAGGGACGCACGGCCTGCTTCGAGCTCGTCCGGGGCACGACGGTGTGGTCGCGCGACATCGGCAGCCTGGGCGGCGTCGCGATCGATTCCCGGCACCTCTACGTGACCGACGACGCGGGCGCGGTGCACGCGCTCGATCGGTCCACCGGCGCGTCGGTCTGGAAGCAGGACAAGCTCGCGAAGCGCTTCCCGGGGGGTCCGCAGTTGGTCGGCGACCAGGTCGGCGTCGTCGATGCCGAAGGCTGGCTGCACCTGCTCTCGAGGGAGAACGGCGCCTACGTGGGACGAGTCGCGACCGACGGCAGCGCACCGACGTCCCAGCCGGTGGCCACGATCGGCGGCGCGCTGTGGCAATCGACCGCGGGCGCGCTCGTCGCGGTCCGCGTCCGCTGACCGACGCGCCGAGCGGAAACGGACGGGCCCAGGTGCTGCCGATCATCGCGCTCGTCGGGCGCCCCAACGTCGGCAAGTCGACGCTGTTCAACCGGCTGACGCGCACGCGCGACGCGCTGGTGCACGACGTCCCGGGACTCACGCGCGATCGCCACTACGGCCGGGCGCGCGCGGGGGACCGGGACTACTACGTCGTCGACACCGGGGGCTTCGAGCCGGTCGCGAAGGAAGGCATCCTGCGCGAGATGGCACGGCAGGCGGAGGCGGCGATCGCCGAGGCGGACGTCGTCCTGTTCCTCGTCGACGCGCGCGACGGCCTGGTGCCGCAGGACCGCCGGATCGCCGACCTGCTGCGACGTTCCGGCCGTCCGGTCATCGTCGCGGCGAACAAGAGCGAGGGCATGCCCGGCGCCGGCGCGGTCGCCGAATTCCACGAACTCGCGCTGGGCGACCCTGCGCCGATCTCCGCGGCCCACGGCGAAGGCGTGCGCGATCTCGTCGACGCGGCGCTCGCGCTCGCGCCGCCCGCGAGCGATGCGGCGCCGCCCGACGACGACCGGGTGCGCGTCGCGATCGTCGGCCGCCCCAACGTCGGCAAGTCGACGCTCGTCAACGCCCTGCTCGGCGAGGAGCGCGTGATCGCGTTCGACGAACCCGGCACGACGCGCGATGCGATCGCGCTCGATTTCGAGCGCGGCGGCAGGCGCTACACGCTCGTCGACACCGCCGGCGTGCGCCGGCGCGGCAAGGTCGTCGAGACGGTGGAGAAGTTCTCGGTGATCAAGACGATGCAGGCGATCGACGACGCGAACGTCGTCGTGCTGCTCCTCGACGCGAAGGACGGCATCACCGAGCAGGACGCGCACCTCGCCGGGCACATCCTCGAGGCCGGCCGCGCGCTCGTCGTCGGCATCAACAAGTGGGACGCCGCGACACCGGACCGCCGCGAGGAGATCAAGCGCGAGATCTCGCGCAAGCTCGCGTTCCTCGACTTCGCGGCGCAGGTTCCGATCTCGGCGCGCGAAGGACGGGGGCTCCCTGCCCTGCTCGCCGCGGTCGACGCGGCGTTCCTCGCGGCGATGGCGAAGCTGCCGACCCCGCGCCTCACCCGCGTGCTGCAACTCGCCGTCGAGCGCCAGCAGCCTCCGCGCAGCGGCACCGTGCGCCCCAAGCTCCGCTACGCGCACCAGGGAGGCAGCAATCCGCCGCTCGTGGTCATCCACGGCTCGGCCCTGTCGAAGGTGCCGGACGCATACCGCCGGTATCTGGAGCACTTCTTCGCGGACGCCTTCCGGCTTCGCGGCACGCCGCTTAGGATACAATTCAAGACCGGCGTCAACCCCTACGCGGGCACCGCCGCGCGCCGCTGACCGGGCGGTTGCCGGGGGGGCCTGCCCCCCGCGAGCGGGCCGCGCCGGCGGGCGGAACGACCAAGGTGGAGAGCGACGATGAGCAACAAAGGGCAAATGCTACAAGACCCGTTCCTGAACACGCTTCGCAAGGAGCACGTCCAGGTCTCGATCTACCTCGTGAACGGCATCAAGCTGCAGGGGCAAATCGAGTCGTTCGACCAGTACGTGGTGCTGCTCAAGAACACGGTGACGCAGATGGTGTACAAGCACGCGATCTCGACGGTCGTGCCGTCGCGTCCGGTCACGATGGCGCATCACAACGCCGCCGCCGACCAGGAGAACTGAGCGGGGCTCCGGCCGCGCCCGCCCGAGGGGCCCCATGCTCGATCGCCCCGGCCGCGGACAGCGCGCCGTCATCGTCGGACTCGCGATCGGCCCGCGGCGCGACCGCGCGGACCTGGACGAGATCACCGCGCTCGCCGCCTCCGCGGGCGCGACGATCGTCGGTCGCGTCGAAGGCCGGCGCGCCGCACCCGACCCCGCGCTCTACGCCGGTCGCGGCAAGGTGGACGAGATCGCGCGCACCCGCGACGCCGCCGCGGCGGACCTCGTCATCTTCGACCACGCGCTCTCCGGCGTGCAGCAGCGCAACCTCGAGCAGGCGCTCGCCTGCCGCGTCGTCGACCGGACGAGCCTCATCCTCGACATCTTCGCGCAGCGGGCGCAGAGCGCGGAAGGCAAGCTCCAGGTCGAACTCGCGCAACTCGCGCACCTCGCGACGCGGCTGGTCGGAGGCTGGACGCACCTCGAGCGCCAGAAGGGCGGCATCGGGCTGCGCGGTCCCGGCGAGACGCAGCTCGAGACCGACCGGCGGCTGATCGGCAAGCGCGTCAAGACGCTGAAGGAGCGCCTCGCGAAGGTGGCGACGAGCCGGGGCGTGCAGGGCCGCACCCGCCGCCGGGCGCGTGTGCGAACCGTTGCGCTGGTCGGCTACACCAACGCCGGCAAGTCGACGCTGTTCAACCGGCTCGCGCGCGCGAAGGTCTACGCGGCCGACCAGCTCTTCGCGACGCTCGACACCACGCTGCGCCGCGTCCACGTACCGGGCGCGGACGAGATCGTGCTGTCGGACACGGTCGGATTCATACGCGACCTGCCGCACGACCTCGTCGCCGCGTTCCGCGCCACGCTCGCCGAAGCCTCGGAGGCCGACCTGATCGTCCACGTCGTCGACGCGTCGGCGCCCGACCGGGACGCGCAGGACGATGCCGTCGGGCGCGTGCTGGCCGACATCGGCGCCGACCGGGTGCCCGCCCTTCGGGTGCTGAACAAGATCGATTCTGCAGGCCTCGAGCCGGGAGTCGAGCGGGACCCCTGTGGTACGATCCGCACCGTGCGCCTGAGTGCGCTGACGGGGGCGGGTTGCGCGGGATTCCTCGCCGCGCTGGCCGAGCGATTCCCGGCGGGCGCCGCGACGTCCGGCGCCGCCGCGACGGCCGGCGCATCGACCTGAACGCTCCCCGGTCTCCGTCCGCCCCGACCCGAAACACCTCCGGCGAGCGTGCCGGCGAACAGCGCGAGATCCACGCGAACCACCAGCATGTCGCTCAACGATCCCCAGTGGGGCAAGCGAGGCGGTAATTCGGGCGGCCCGCCCGACCTGGACGAGATCTGGCGCAAGGTCAACCGGCGCCTCTCGGATCTCTTCGGCCGCCGCGGCCCCGCGCCCGAACCGCCGCCCGGCGAACCGCGGCCGCGCGCGGCGCTTCCGCTGTCCGGGGCGGGGCTTCTCGTCGGCCTCGTGATCGTCGTGTGGCTCGCGAGCGGCTTCTACATCGTCGACGAGGGCCGTCGGGGCGTGGTCACGCGCTTCGGCAAGTACACCGAGACGACGCTGCCCGGCCCGCGCTGGCACCTTCCGTTCCCGGTCGAGGCGGTCGAACTCGTCGACTTCTCGCAGGTCCGCACGATCGAGATCGGCTACCGCAACACGCCGAAGAACCGCGTCGACCGCGAAGCGGTGATGATCACCGACGACGAGAACATCATCGACATCCAGTTCGCGGTCCAGTACAACGTCAAGAACGCCGAGGACTTCGTCTTCCGCAACCGCAAGCCCGAACTGATCGTCGCCTGGGCGGCCGAGTCCGCGATCCGCGAAGTGACCGCGAAGGTCCAGATGGACTTCGCGCTCTACGAGGGCCGCGAGCAGGTCGCGCGCGACACCGAGCGGCTCCTGCAGGACATGCTCGACCGGTTCCGCACCGGCGTGTTCATCCAGAAGGTCACGCTGCAGAACGTGCAGCCGCCCGAGACGGTGCAGGCCGCGTTCGACGACGCGGTGAAGGCCGGCCAGGACCGCGAGCGGCTGAAGAACGAGGGCCAGGCCTACGCGAACGACGTGATCCCGCGCGCGCGCGGCGCGGCCGCCCGCCTGGTCGAGGAGGCGCAGGGCTACCAGGCTTCGGTCGTGGCGCGGGCCGAGGGCGACGCCTCGCGCTTCCGGCAGATCGTCGTCGAATACCAGAAGGCGCCGGGCGTCACGCGCGAACGCCTCTATCTCGACATGATGCAGTCGGTCCTCGGGCCGACGTCGAAGGTGGTCGTCGAACCCAGGACGGGCAACCTGCTCGGGCTCCCGCTCGACAAGCTGATGCAGGCAGGCGGTGCGCCCGCCCCCGCCGACGCGCCCGCGGTGGCGGTGCCGCGCGTGACCGTTCCCGCGGACGTTCCGGCGGCGAACGAGGGCCGGGGTTCGCGCGAGTCGCTGCGCCGGGACCGGGGGGGCTGACGCGATGAAGTTCACGCTGCCGATCCTCGCCGTCATCGTCGCCGCGATCCTCGTCGCATCGCAGTCGCTGTTCACCGTCCACCAGACCCAGTTCGCGATCAAGTTCCAGCTGGGCGAGGTGGTCGAGGTGATCACCGACCCCGGGCTGCACTACAAGGTGCCGCTGGTCCAGAACGTCAAGTACTTCGACCAGAGGAACCTCACGCTGGAGATCCAGGAACCCGACCGCGTGACGACGGCGGGGAAGAAGCCGCTCCTGG
>DAOMBL010000304.1:0-4961 GCA_035427325.1 Casimicrobiaceae bacterium | reverse complement strand
GGCGTAAGCGCCAGCGTCCCGCCGCTCTTGGCGCGGATCGCCGCAGTGAGCGTCATGCTTCCCCCCTTGCCCCGATTCCCCGCCCCCGTCGCCGCGGCGGTCTTCGGCCGCCTGCGGCCCCGCGTCGCGCCGGCGTCCGCCGCGGAGGCGCGCGTCAGCTCACATGATAGCCCCCATCGACCGGCAGAAGCACGCCCGTGACGAACGCCGCCGCCGGCGACGCCAGGAACACCGCGGCGCCGGCGATGTCGGCAGGCTCCGCCCACCGACCGATCGGCGTGCGCGCGACGATCGCCTCGCTGCGTCGCCCGTCGTCCTGCAGCGGCTGCGTGAGCGCGGTTCGCACCCACCCGGGCGCGATCGCGTTGACGCGCACGCCCTCCTCCGCCCACGCGATCGCGAGCGAGCGCGTGAGCTGCGCGACGCCGCCCTTCGACGCCGCGTAGCCGGGCACGCGCGCGCCGCCGAAGATCGACAGGATCGACGCGATGTTCACGATCGAGCCCCTCGACGCCGCGAGCTTCGAACGCGCGTGCGCGCAGCAGCGCATCGTGCCCGTCAGGTTGATCGCGACCGTGTCGGCGAACACGTCGGGGTCGTGCTCGCTGTCGCGGCGAATGACGCCGGCGGCGTTCACGAGGACGTCGAGGCGCGACAGGCCGCCGACGAGCGCGCGGATCGCCGCGTCGTCGCGGACATCGAGCGCGCACGCTTCGGCGAGCTTCGATCCTGCGCGCACGCGCGCGGCCTCCGCCTCCCGCGCGGTCGCGCCCGTCACCGTCACTCGCGCACCGAGCGAGGCGAAGGCGTCTGCGATCGCCTCGCCGATGCCGCTCGTGCCGCCGGTCACGAGCACGGCCCGGCCCTCGAAGAGGCCGGGGCGGAAACTGCCCGTCGACGACGCGCTCATGCCGTCCGGCGCAGCAGCGCCTCGACCTCCGCCGGCCGGGGCAACGGTTCGACCGCTCCGTACCCGGTCGTGGCGATCGCCGCGGCGGCGTTCGCATAGCGCGCCGCGTCGAGCGGTGCGCTGCCCGCGGCGAGCCGCGCGAGAAAGGCGCCGTCGAAACAATCGCCGGCGCCGGTCGCGTCGACCGCGGTGACGCGATGGGACGCGATCGCGACGCGCGTGCGGCCGTCGTCGAACGAGCAGCCGTCCGCACCGCGCTTGTAGACGACGCCCTTCGCACCCGCCTTCCGGCACGCGTCGATCACGGCGTCGGCGTCCCCGGTGCCGAACATCCACTCCGCGTCCTCGCGCGACGGCAGGCACCAGTCGCATTCGGCCATCGTCGCGAGCGCGATCGCCCGCGCGCGATCGCGCGGCCAGAGCTTCGGACGGAGGTTCGGGTCGTAGCTCACTTGCGCGCCGGCGGCGCGCGCCGCCGCGATCGCGGCGAACACGGCGTCGCACGCCGTGGTCGAGATCGCCGGGCTGATGCCCGATACGTGGAGCGCGCGCGAGGCGCGTATCACGTCGAGCGGCAGCGTCGCGGGCGCCATCCGGCTCGCCGCGGAACCCGCGCGCAGGTAGGAGAACGCGTGTCCGGTCGGGCCGTGCGTCACGAAATAGACACCGGTCGGGGCCTGCGTGTCGGTCGCGACGCCCTCGACGGAGACGCCCTCCTCGCGCCACAGCGCTCGGAACATCGCTCCGAACGCGTCGTCGCCCAGTCGCGTGACGTACGCGACGCGGGCGCCGAGGCGCGCGGCGGCGATCGCCATGTTCGAGGTGTCGCCCCCGAAGCCCTGGCGCCAGGCGCGCGCGTCCGCCCCGCGCGCCTGGTTGAACTCCACCAGCGGCTCGCCGAGCGAGCAGAGGTCGAAGACCGCGGACCCGGGTTTCATGACCGGTGGGACACGAGGCATCGCGGCGCTCGCACCGCGCCGACCGCGGCGAACCTCCACGGCGCATGTGGCGGCTGCATGTCGGACTCGCCCTCCTCGAGGTCGATGCGCGCGTGCGTGGGAGTGGGCATGCAGCGGTCCCGGCGGGCGTTGCGCATGGGCATCAGCGCCGGGCCAGCGACGCGAAGCCGCGGGCATACGCTTGCGCCGCCTCGCGCACCGCCTGGGCGCTCGCGCCGGGCCGGTACAGGTTCGATCCGGTGCCGAACCCGTCCGCGCCCGCCTCCCACCAGGGCGCGAGGTTGTCCGGGCGCATGCCGCCGACGGCGAAGACCAGCGTGGACTTCGGCAGCACGGCGCGCCACGCCTTCAGCACCGCGGGCGCGAGCCCCTCCGCCGGGAACATCTTGAGCGCGTCGGCGCCCGCGGCGAGCGACGCGAACGCCTCGGTCGGCGTCGCCACGCCCGGAATGCTCACGAGTCCCAGGCGCTTCGCCTCGCGCACCACCGCGACATCCGCGTGCGGCATGACCACGAGCCGCCCGCCCGCGTCGCGCACGCGCGCCACGTCGGCGGGATCGATCACCGTACCGGCGCCGACGAGGCAGGTGCCGCCGCACCGCGCCGACAGTGCGCGGATGCTGTCGAAGGGCTGCGGCGAGTTGAGCGTCACTTCGAGGATCCGGAAACCGGCCTCGACGAGGGCGTCGGCGACGCCGGGAACCTCGGGAGGCGAGATGCCGCGCAGCACGGCGACGAGCGGCAGCGGCGACAGGTGTTGCGCGAGTTTCATGAATGCTCCGGAGGTACGCGCCCGGCGGCGCGCGCGATGCGGTAGAGGCCGATGGCGGCCGAGTCGGCGGGACCGCGCGCCGCCGCGACGTCGGCGAGCGCGAGCGCCGCCAGGTAGCGGTCGACGAGCGCGTCGCTCCCCACGACCAGCACGCCTGCGGCGTCGTCGCCGGCCAGTTGCGCCCAGACACGGGCGGCGCGGACCTCGCGGCCGATGAGGAGTCCCGACAGCCAGTCGCGGATGCCCTCGGCGTCGAGTTCGCCGGTGAGCGCGAGCGTGCGGGCGCCGAAGACGTCGTGCAGCGTCGGACCGGGACCGAGGCCCCGTCGCACGCCGCGCGCGAACGCCTCCCCGGGCGGCGCGTCCCGCGGTGGCCCCGCGAGCCTTCCGAGGATCGTGTGGCCGACGAGCGCATCGAAGATCTCGCCGGTCATGAACGTCGCGAAGTCGAGGACGACGCCCCGCTCGACGCGCGCCCACTTGCAGTGCGTGCCCGGCAGGACGACCAGCGTTCGCGCGGCGTCCGCCGGCACCGCCCCGAGAATCTGGGTTTCCTCGCCGCGCATGACATCCGGAACGCCCGACGCGTCGCGGGTCGAGAGTCCGGGAACGATCGCCAGTTCGCCGCCGTCCGTGTCGACCAGCCCGCGGGACAGGGCGTCGAGCGAGGCCGGGCACGGCAGGTACGGCGCTTCGCGCCAGCCCTGCCTGCTGCCGATCATCCCGCAGGCGAGTCGCGGCGTGCGCTCGTCGCGCCAGTCGCCGGTGAGTCGTTCCAGCGCCTCCGGAAACGCCGCGCCCGAGAGTCGCTGCACGCCGAAATCGCCGCTGCGGGCGTCGAGAACGCGCCCGGACGCGTCGAACCGGTACGCGCGGGCGCGGGTGGTCCCCCAGTCGAGGGCGATCAGGGCGGCGGAAGTCATGCGGGCGGTCCCCGGCGCGGCCTGCGCGGCGACCGGGGGCCCCCGATGGTCGTTCGGGGCGCCAGATCGGTCAAGTGGTCAGGCCAGCCCGGGCTGCCCGCGCGCGCGCTCCCAGCGCTCCGCGGCCTCGTCGTCGGACGTGCGCGCGTCGACCCAGCGCTCGCCCTGCGGCGTGCGCTCCTTCTTCCAGAACGGCGCGCGCGTCTTGAGGTAATCCATCACGAAGCGGCACGCGTCGAACGCCTCGCCGCGGTGCGCGCCGGTCACCGCGACCAGCACGATCGGATCGCCCGGCGCGAGCGTGCCGACGCGATGGACGACGAGAATGCGCCGGACGGCGAAGCGCCGGTGGGCCTCGTCGACGATGGCTTCGAGCGCCTTCTCGGTCATGCCCGGGTAGTGCTCGAGCGTCAACGCGCCGACGGCGTCGCCGTCGTTCACGTCGCGCACGGTGCCGGTGAAGGTCACGACCGCGCCGACGTCGAGATCGCCCGCGCGCAGGCGATCGGCCTCCGCCTGGGCGTCGAACGGTCCGGTCTGGATGCGCACGCGCATGGTCAGCCCCCGGTCACCGGCGGGAAGAACGCGACCTCGTCACCGGGAGCGACCGGCGTCGCTGAATTCGCGAGTTCGTGGTTCACCGCGGCGCGCACGGCGCGACCCTCGGCGAGTTCGCTGGCGAACGCGCCGCCGCGCGCACGCAGCCGTTCCCGGATCGCGCCCACGGTCGTCGGCCCAGCGACCTCCAGGGGTTCCTGCGACGTTCCGAAGGCGTCGCGCAGCCGCGCGAGGAACACCAGTGTCACGACCGAGGTGGTGAGGGCAGGAGGACCGTGCATGCGTCAGGTGATCGGGGTGGGGTGCGGCGTCCCCGGCCAGGAGACCGCGGACCGGTGCCCGGTCCTTGCGGCGCCAGCATCGCCCGAGGCCGACGAGCGTCCGATCAGTGTACCGCCAACGGAGCGCGACGCCGCGCGACGAAACGTCAGAACCGGAACTGCACGCCCAGGCGAACCTGGTCGCTGTCCGGCAGCGTGCTGCCGAAACTGTCGAACGCGAACCGTCCGAACCGAGAGTACTCGAGGTTCACCCCGAGCGCCCGGCTGATGTCGTAGCGCAGGCCGAGCCCGTAGTTCATCCCGTCGCGCGGGAGCTTGGCGTCGGAAGCCGCGACGAGCGCGGAGGACCCGATCCCGGAAGGATCTCCCTGCGCGTACCCGACGCGGCCATAGAGCGCGAACGAGCGCAGGAACGTGTAGCTTCCGTACAGGTCGAGGTTGTACGAGGCCTGCGGGGCGATCTCCCGTCCGCCGAGCGCGAGACCCACTCCGGTCGGCACCGAGGTGCTGAACGGCCGCAGCGCGTAGCTCTCGCTCCTCGCGAACGCGGCTTCGATC
>DAOMBL010000303.1:0-4986 GCA_035427325.1 Casimicrobiaceae bacterium | reverse complement strand
TTCCACGACGCGCGCACGACGCTCGCCTGGCCGGGCTACCTCGTGTGGCCCGCGGCGTGGATCCTGAACTGGATCGCGCTGCGGACGCACGAATCGCGGGACGAGCCGCCTCGGCCCTGGCTCGGCATCGCCCACGCCGCGTCGGCCGTCGCATTCGTCGCGTGGTCGGCCTGGGAGGCGAGCGAGTGGGCCGGCCGCCTGACGCCGCGCGGGACCGCATGGATCGCGTGCGCCGCAGCGCTGCCGGGCGTCGCGATGCTCGTCGCGACGCTGCGACGGGAACTCGTCGCGCGTTGGCCGATCGCCCGCTTCCCCGGGGCCTACCTGCGCGACGCCGGCACCATCGTCGCCTGCGCGCTCGCGGTGTGGTTCGTCGGCACCAACGTCGTCTCGCCGGGCAATGCCGAGCCGCTTCCGTGGCTGCCGCTCGCCAATCCGCTCGACCTCACGCTCGCGGCGACGCTCGTCACCGTGGGGTGGTGGGCGCGCGAGCATGCCGGCCTCTCGCCGACCGCGCGCGAGCACGCCCTCGGCGTGGCGCTGTTCGTCGCGGGCAACGGCTTCATCCTGCGCGTCGCCCACCATTGGGGCGACGTGCCGTGGCGGCTCTCGTCGCTGATGGCGTCGAAGCCGGTGCAGGCCGCAATCACGCTCGCCTGGACCGGGTCCGCGCTGGTTCTGATGGTGTGGGCATCGCGCCGCGCGTCCCGGGCACGGTGGCTGACCGGGGCGGCGCTCCTCGCTGCGGTGGTCGTGAAACTCTTCGTCGTCGACCTGGCCGCGCTCTCCGGCCTCACGCGCATCGCGGCGTTCCTGGGCGCCGGTGCGATGCTGCTCGCGATCGGCTACTTCGCGCCGCCGCCCACCGGCCAGGCCGAGGAGACGAGCCCGGGCAGCGCGACGCCAGAGGGCGCGCGCAGGACGTGATCGGCGAAGCGCGAGAGCGGGGTTTCGTGCGGATTCACCTCGACGAGGACGGCGCCCGCGCCTTTCGCGTACCGCGGGAGCGCGGCGGCGGGATAGACCTCCGCCGACGTTCCCGCGACGATCATCAGGTCCGCCCGCCGCGCCTCTTCCTCGGCGCGCGCGAGGGCGTCGGCGGGCAGCATCTCCTCGAACCACACCACGTCGGGTCGCAGGAACGCGCTGCAATGCGGGCAGCGGGGCGGCTCGCCGTCGCGCGGAGCGTCCCAGCGCGAGACGATCCGGCCCTCGCGCGAACAGCGCGTCCGCGCGAGGTTGCCGTGGAGTTCGACCATCGCGCGGCTGCCGGCGCGCCCGTGCAGGCCGTCGACGTTCTGGGTCGCGAGCAGGAAGGCGGGGACGCGCCGTTCGATGTCCGCGAGCGCGTAATGGCCGGGGTTCGGCGAAACGCGTCCGAGCGCCTCGCGTCGTTCGGCGTACCAGTTCCAGACGAGTCCCGGGTGCCGCTCGAATGCGGCGGGCGTCGCGAGTTCGCGCGGATCGAAGCGCGCCCACAGGCCCGTCTGCGCGTCGCGGAAGGTCGGCACGCCCGACTCCGCCGAGACACCGGCCCCGGTGAGCGCGACGACACGGCGCGCGCTCGCGAGCGCGGCGGCGAGCGTGCGAGGAATCGGGATCGCGTCCATCGATCGGCGGCGCGCACGCGGCGGCCGTGCGCGTGCGTCCCGGCGACGATAGCACGGCGGTCGCGATGACTTCGCCTGCGGAACTCCTGGCGCAGGCTCGCGCGCTGCACGGGGAAGGGCGTCCGGAGGCCGAGGCGCTGTACCGCGAGGCGCTCGAACGCGACCCGGGACTGCACGCGGCCTGGGACGGCCTCGGCATGCTCGCGTATGCGTCGCGACGCTGGTCGGCGGCGGTCGACGCCTTCGAGCGGGCGGTGGCGCATGCGCCGCGACGCGCGACCTATCGCACCCATCTCGGTGCAGCCCTCACGCAGGCCGGTCGGCCGGGCGAAGCGATCCGATCGTTCGAGGCGGCGCTCGCGCGCGCGAGCGCCTCGACGGCGGCCTGGGTGGGGCTCGGCAACGCCTGCCAGCGCGCGGGCGACGCCGATCGCGCGATCGACGCGTTCCGGCGCGCGATCGCGCTCGAGCCCGCGCGACCGGCCGCGCACAACAATCTCGGCAACCTGCTGAAGGACGTCGGCCGCGTCGACGAGGCGATCGCGTCGTACCGGCGCGCGCTCGAAGCGGATCCTGCGTCGGCCACCGCCGCGTCGAACCTGCTCGTCGCGCAGAAGCTCCTGCCGGACCGCTCGCCGCAGGAAGCGCTGGAAGCGCACCGTGCCCGCGCGAGCGTCATCGAGCGCGACGTCGCCCCGCGCGCGCCGGTGCGGCCGGGCGTCGACACCGTGGATCGGCCGCTGCGCGTGGGCTACCTGTCGCCGGATGCGCACGTCGCGCTGCCCGCGTTCGTGCGCACGGTGTTCGCGAACCACGACCCGTGGCGATTCCGCGTCTACGCGTACTTCAACAATCCGCAGCGCGACGAGCCTGATCGCGCGATCGCGGGACGGGTGACGCGGCGCGTGCTCGCGGGCCTCGACGACGCCCGCGCCGCCGAACTCATCGCAGCGGACGACCTCGACATCCTCGTCGATCTCGCCGGCCACACCGGGCACAACCGGCTCGCGATCTTCGCGCGCCGGCCCGCGCGCGTGACCTTCACCTGGCTCGACTACGTGTCGACGACCGGCCTCTCGACGATCGACTTCCGGATCACCGACGCGATCGCCGACCCGCCGGGCGACGCCGCGCCTGCGCACAGCGCACGCCTGATGCGCCTGCCGGTGCCCGCGTGGTGCTGGACGCCGCCCGAACGCGCGCCGGAGCCGGGATCGCCGCCGATCGTCGCACGAGGCGCGCCGACGTTCGGTTCGTTCAACCACGCGATGAAGCTCACCGACGCGACGCTCGCGCTGTGGCGGGCGCTGTTCGCGGCGCTGCCCGAGGCGCGCTTCTTCGCCGCGGGCGTGCCCTCGGGCTCGGCGCGGGCCCGCGTGCTCGAAGGTCTCGCGATCTCCCCGTCCCGCGCGAGCTTCGCGCCCCGGCTCGGCGAAGCGGAGTACCGGGCGACGTTCGGCCGCGTCGACGTGGCGCTCGATCCGATGCCGTTCTCCGGCGCGACGACCACGCTCGACGCGCTGTGGCAGGGCGTGCCGGTGGTGACGCTGCCGGGTCGCTGGACCTGGTCGCGGTCGAGCGCGAGCCTGCTGTCCGGATTGCCTGCGCCCGAATGGATCGCGGGCGATGCGGAGGATTACGTCGCCATCGCCGCGAGGCTCGTGGGCGACGTCGAATCGCTCGCGTCGCTGCGCCTGGGTCTCCGGGCGCGCGTGGCCGCGTCGCCGCTGGTCGACGCCGCCGGCTTCGCGCGTCACCTCGAGGAGGCGTACCGGCGCGGCTGGACGTCGTACGTGCGCGGGGAACTGGACCGCGAGGACGGCGCGGCGTAGGCGGCGCGCGCGCGGGAGCGTCGCGGGCGCATGCTAGGATTTCGGCATGTCGGGCAACACGTTCGGCCAGCTGTTCCGCGTCGCGTCGTTCGGCGAATCGCACGGACCCGCGCTCGGCTGCGTGGTCGACGGCTGTCCGCCCGGTCTCGAACTCGACGAGGCGGTGATCCAGCGCGACCTCGACCGCCGCCGTCCGGGCACGTCGCGGCACGTCACGCAGCGTCGCGAGCCCGACACGGTCGAGATCCTGTCCGGCGTGTTCGAGGGGCGCACGACGGGAACGCCGATCGCGCTCATGATCCGCAACCAGGACGCGCGCAGCAAGGACTACGCGTCGATCGCGGGGACCTTCCGGCCCGGCCACGCCGACTACACGTACTGGCAGAAGTACGGCATTCGCGACTACCGCGGCGGTGGACGGGCGTCCGCGCGGGAGACCGCGGTGCGCGTCGCCGCCGGGGCGATCGCACGCAAGTGGCTCGCGGAACGGCACGGCGTGACGGTGCGCGGCTCGGTCACGCAGATCGGAGCGCATCCGATCCCCTTCGAGGGCTACGAGCACGTCGACCGCAATCCGTTCTTCGCGGCGAACGCGTCGATGATCGGCGAACTCGAGGACGCGATGGATCGCCTGCGCGCCTCGGGCGACTCGTGCGGCGCCAGGGTCCGGGTGGTCGCGAGCGGCGTGCCGGTCGGCTGGGGCGAACCGGTCTACGGCAGGCTCGACGCCGACCTCGCGTCGGCGATGATGGGCATCAACGCGGTGAAGGGCGTCGAGATCGGCGCCGGCTTCGCGTCGGTCGGGCAGAAGGGCACCGAGCACTCCGACGAGATGACGCCGCAGGGGTTCGCGACCAACCACGCCGGCGGCATCCTGGGCGGCATCTCGACGGGGCAGGACATCGTCGTCACGATCGCCGTGAAGCCGACGTCGTCGATCCGCCTCGACCGTCATTCGATCGACAAGGCGGGCCGCCCGGTCGTCGTCAACACCCACGGGCGCCACGATCCCTGCGTCGGCATCCGGGCGACGCCGATCGCCGAAGCGATGCTCGCCCTCGTGCTGATCGATCACGCGCTTCGCCATCGGGCGCAGTGCGGCGACGTCGTCACGACGACGCCGCGCATCGCCGCGCAGGCGCCCCCGGAGGTCGTCGCGAAGCTCCGCGCGGGCGCGAGCGTCGACGACCCCGACCCGGACGAAGCCTGAGCGCGCGGCGCGCCGGGCGTTCCAGCGACCGGCGTGCGCGAGGCTCGCGCCGGCCCGCTACGGCGCGCGGGTGCCCTTCGTCGCGTCCACCGACGCCTCCACGCTTCCGCGTGCGAGCGCGATGCCGATCCGGTCTCCCCGCGCGAGCGTCGTCGCGTCCTGCACCACGCGGCCGTCGTTCGCGGTGACGATCGCGTAGCCCCGGGCGAGCACCGCCGTGGGATTGAGGTGCGCGAGACTCTGCGCCAGCGCGGCGACGCGGATCGCCGCGGATTCGCCGCAGTGGAGCCCGGCCCGCTGCCAGCGCTCGACGATCGACGCCAGCGCCTGCCGC
>DAOMBL010000302.1:0-5006 GCA_035427325.1 Casimicrobiaceae bacterium | reverse complement strand
GCTGGCGCAGGGCTTCGCGATCGGACCGCGCGGCTGGTCGGGCGAGGCGCTCGCCGCCGCGTTCGGCCCGCTCCGGACCGGGCAATACGGCATGGGGACGGGCGCGAGCCTCGTGCTGGCGGCGTTCGCGATGATCGGGGCGCTCGGGCTCGCAGCACGCGGGGCGTTCCGCGGCGACGCGTTCGTCGCCGCGAGCGTGGTCGCCGTGACCGGACTCGTCGGCATCTTCACGTTCTTCCCGGTCGTGAAGATCCTGCTCGCGGCGTTCGATGATGCCGGCAGCGCCTGGTCGCCCGCCGCGTTCGCGGGGCGCCTCTTCACCGCCAAGATCTGGGGCCTGGGGTGCCTCGGCGGGGGCACCCGCTGCGGCGTCGCGTGGAACACGCTCGTCCTCGCGCTCTCCACCGCGCTCGCCTGCACCGCGCTCGGCCTCGCGTTCGCGCTCATCGCCACCCGCACCGCGTTCCGCTACAAGCGCCTGCTTCGCGTGATGAGCGTGCTGCCGATCATCACGCCGCCGTTCGTCATCGGCCTCGGCTTGATCCTGCTCTTCGGCCGCTCCGGACTCGTCAACCAGATGCTCGAAGCGGCGTTCGGCCTGACGCCGACGCGCTGGATCTACGGCTACCCGGGCGTCCTGCTCGCGCAGGTGTTCGCGTTCACGCCGATCGCCTTTCTCGTGCTGATCGGCGTCGTCGAGGGCATCGCGCCTTCGATGGAGGAAGCGGCGCAGACGCTCCGCGCGAGCCGCTGGACGACGTTTGCGACCGTGTCGCTCCCGCTGATGCGCCCCGGCCTCGCGAACGCGTTCCTGATCAGCTTCATCGAATCGATCGCGGACTTCGGCAACCCGATCGTGCTGGGCGGCAACTTCGGCGTGCTGTCGACCGAGATCTTCTTCTCCGTCGTCGGCGCGCAACTCGACCAGGGGCGTGCGGCGACGCTCGGCATCCTCCTGCTCGGGTTCGCGCTCGCCGCGTTCTTCGTCCAGCGCGCGCTCCTCGGACGCCGGGTGTACACCGCGATGTCCGGCAAGGGCGACTCGGGGCTCCCCGCCCCGCTGCCCGACGGCGTGCGCCGGCTGTGCTACGCCGTCGTGATGCCCTGGGTGCTGCTCACCTTCGTGATCTACGCGATGGCGCTGGCCGGCGGGTTCGTCGAGACCTGGGGTCGCGACTACACGCCTACGCTGCGGCACTACGTCAAGGCGTTCGGCCTCGAATGGGGCCCGTCGGGGCTCATCTGGGCGGGCGCGGCATGGAACTCGTTCTGGACGACGCTCTCGCTCTCCGCGATCGCCGCTCCGCTCACCGCGGCTCTGGGCATCCTCGCCGCGTGGCTGATCACGCGGCAGCGCTTCGCGGGGCGCTCGGCGTTCGAGTTCGG
Source organism: Casimicrobiaceae bacterium (assembly GCA_035427325.1). Taxonomy (GTDB): domain Bacteria; phylum Pseudomonadota; class Gammaproteobacteria; order Burkholderiales; family Casimicrobiaceae; genus VBCG01. The sequence goes on along the minus strand of DAOMBL010000302.1, from coordinate 3,620 downwards.
AACGATGCTGTCGTTCGCGATCCCGGGCACGGTCATAGGCGTGTCGTACATCGTCGCCTTCAACGTGCCGCCGATCGAACTCACCGGCACCGCGGTCATCCTCGTCGCCTGCAACGTGTTCCGCAACATGCCGGTCGGCGTGCGCGCCGGCATGGCGTCGATGGCGCAGGTCGACGGGAGCCTGGACGAGGCATCGACGACGCTCGGGGCCCGCGGCTTCACGACTCTGCGCATGGTGCTCCTCCCGCTCCTCAAGCCCGCGGTCGTCGCGGCGCTGGTCTATTCGTTCGTGCGCGCGATGACCACGGTCTCGGCGGTGATCTTCCTCGTCTCCGCCGACTACGAGTGGGCGACGACCTACATCATCAACCGGGTCGTCAACGGCGACTACGGCGTCGCGATCGCCTACAGCTCGGTCCTGATCGTGCTGATGGTCGCGGCCATCGCGCTGATCCAGAAGCTGGTCGGAGAGCGCAAGCTCGGCCGTCGCGCCGCGGGCGCCGTCCGGGGCGGAGTCGCCCAGATCGGAAGTGCCGCGTGACGGAGGGATCGCCGGGATGAAGGCCGCATCGATCGAATTTCGCGGCGTCGTCAAGCGCTACGGCGAGGTCGTCGCGGTCCGCGACGTCTCGTTCACCGTCGCGCCGGGCACGCTCGTCACACTTCTCGGCCCCTCGGGGTGCGGCAAGACCACGATCCTGCGGCTCATCGCCGGGCTCGAACTGCCCTCGGAGGGCGGCATCCTGATCGGTTCGAGGGACGTGACCGCGGTCGGCGCCGCGGAGCGCGACGTCTCGATGGTGTTCCAGAGCTACGCGCTGTTCCCGCACATGAGCGTGCTGCAGAACGTCCGCTACGGACTCGTCGTCTCCGGCATGAAGGCCGCCGACGCGGACGCGCGGGGCCGCGACGCGCTCGCGAGCGTCGGGCTCGCCGGGTACGACGACCGGCTGCCCTCCGAGCTCTCGGGTGGCCAGCAGCAGCGGGTGGCCGTCGCGCGCGCGCTCGTCCTCGAGCCCTCCGTGCTGCTGTTCGACGAGCCGCTGTCGAACCTCGACGCGCGGCTGCGCCGGCAGATGCGCGAGGAAATCCGCGACCTGCAGCAGCGCCTCGGATTGACGGTCGTCTACGTCACCCACGACCAGGCCGAGGCGATGGCGGTGTCCGACCGCATCATCGTGATGAACCGCGCGCGGATCGCGCAGGAGGGCGCCCCGCGCGAACTCTACGAGCGTCCCGGCGACGCCTTCGTCGCGGGATTCATGGGCGACGCCAATCGGGTCCGCGGCATCCTCGCGCGCCGGGACGGCGACCCCGCCCAGGTCGCGCTCGGGCCGGTCACGCTGCGCCCCCCGCCCCGCGGCCTGCCCGACCGCGAGGTGGACGTCTCGATCCGTCCCGAAGCGATCGTGCTCGTCGATGCGCGTGACGCCGCGATCGCCGCGAAGGTGAGGAAGGCGACCTACCTCGGCGGATCGATCGAATACACGCTCGACACCGCGCTCGGCGAACTCTTCGTCGTCTCGCTCGCGGTCGAGCGCCCGCGCGAGGCGGGTTCCGACGTCGGCGTGAACCTCTCGGCGCACGGCGTCGTGGTGATACCCCCGGGCGCGGCCGACGGCGGAGCGCGGGACTGACGGGCAGGCCGCGTACCGCGCGGCGGCAACGCGGTCAGAACGCGTCCGCGGCCAGCGCGAGCGCGGCCTCCCCACCTCCGGTCGCGAGCGCCTCGTGCGCCGCGGCGAGCGGCAGGATCGCTTCCGCGTAGTAGCGCGCGGTCGTCGCCTTCGCCTTCAGGAAGGCAGCGTCGCCTTCGCCGGACGCGAGCTTTCCCTTCGCGATCTCGGCCGCGCGCGCCATCTGCCAGCCGCCGGCGACCACGCCCCACAGCCGCAGGTAGGCGACGCTCCCGGCGAGCGCGAGGCGCGGATCCGACGCATACGACGACGCGACCCACGCGATCGCCCGGTCGAGCGATGCGACCGCGACGGCGAGCTTCGCGCCGATCGTGCGCAGGTCGGCGTCCGCGCTCGCTGCGAGCCGCGACGCGACCGCGCCGATCCCGGCGGACACCGCCTTCGCGACCGCGCCGCCGTCGCGCGCCGTCTTGCGGCCGACGAGGTCGTTCGCCTGGATGCCGGTCGTGCCTTCGTAGATCGTCGTGATGCGCGCGTCGCGGAAGTGCTGCGCCGCGCCGGTCTCCTCGATGAAGCCCATGCCGCCGTGCACCTGGATGCCGAGCGAGGCGACTTCCTGCGCCACTTCGGTCCCGTGGCCCTTGACGATCGGGATCATCAGGTCGACGAACGCCTGGTGGCGCGCCCGTGCCGCGGCGTCCGGATGCCGCTTCGCGTTGTCCATCGCCGCGCCGGTCACGTACGCGACGGCGCGAATCGCCTCGGTCAGCGCGCGCATCGTCATCAGCATGCGCCGCACGTCCGGATGCTCGATGATCGCCCCGGTCTTCTCGCCCTTCGCGAGCCCGACCGCGCGGCCCTGGACGCGTTCGCGCGCATAGGCGACCGCACGCTGGTACGCACGCTCCGAGATCCCGACGCCTTCGAGTCCAACCGAGTAACGAGCGAGGTTCATCATCACGAACATGTACTCGAGCCCGCGGTTCGGCTCGCCGACGATCCATCCGGTCGCGCCGCCCTGCTCGCCGTAGCTCATCACGCAGGTCGGGCTCGCGTGGATGCCGAGCTTGTGCTCGATCGAGACGGCGCGGACGTCGTTGCGCCGGCCGGGCCTGCCCTCGCCGTCCGGCACGAACTTCGGCACCACGAAGAGCGAGATGCCCTTGACACCTTCGGGCGCGTCGGGAAGCCGCGCGAGCACGAGGTGCACGATGTTCTCGGTGTAGTCGTTCTCGCCGTAGGTGATGAAGATCTTCTGGCCGGTGACGATGTAGTTTCCGTCCGGCTGCGGCACGGCGCGCGTGCGGACCGCCGCGAGATCGGAGCCCGCCTGCGGCTCGGTCAGATTCATGGTCCCCGTCCAGTGGCCGGACACCATGTTCGGCAGGTAGCGCTGCTTCAGTTCGTCGGAGCCGTTGCGTTCGATCGCCTCGATCGCCCCCTGCGTCAGCATCGGGCAGAGGTCGAACGCCATGTTCGACGCGTGCCACATCTCCTCGACGGCGGACGCGACGATCTCGGGCAATCCCTGCCCCCCGAACTCCGGGTTCTTCCCGAGCCCGTTCCAGCCGCCTTCGACGAACTTCCAGTACGCGTCCTTGAAGCCGGCCGCGGTCCGCATCGAACCGTCCTCGAGCAGACGGGTGCTGGAGCGGTCGCCGGTGCGGTTCAGCGGCTCGAGCACGTCGGTGGCGAACTTCCCCGCTTCCGCGAGGATCGCCGCGACGGTCGCGGGGTCCGCGTCGCTGCAGCCGGGCAGCGTCGCGATCTGCGCGAGGCCGGCGAGTTCGTTCTGGACGAAGGCCATCTCGTCCAGCGGGGCACGGTAGCTGCTCATCTCGAAACCTCGAATGACGTGGTCAGTTCATGAGGGTAGCGCGACCGCCCTGGAGCAGGTACTCCAAACGCACGCCCGAAGGGCTCGGGTCTCAGCGCGCGGGGAGGGCGGCGGTGAGTTGCGGGAGGAGTTCGAACAGGTCGCCC
>DAOMBL010000301.1:0-5006 GCA_035427325.1 Casimicrobiaceae bacterium | reverse complement strand
CGGAGGCGCCGGGACGTGCGCGACCGGCGCCGGGCTCGCCGGTGCGGCGGGCTGCGGCGCGGGCACCGGCGCGGGCTGCGCGGGCGTGATGCCCTTGACGACGGCCTCCTGGCGCACTTCCTTCGCTTCCTCCTTCTTCTCCTGCGCGAGGTCGGGCTGCTCGGGCGCCTCGACCATCTCGAAGCTCGGAGGCAGCGGCTCGGCGTGGTTGAGGTCGTCGTGGCGCAAGCGCTCGACCTTGAAGTTCGGCGTCTCGAGATGCCGGTTGGGCACGAGCAGCAGGCTCACCTTGAAGCGGGACTCGATCGACAGCACGTCGCTGCGCTTCTCGTTCAGCAGGAAGGTCGCGACGTCGACCGGCACCTGCGCCACGACCTGCGCGGTGTTGTCCTTCATCGCCTCCTCCTGCAGGATCCGCAGGATGTGGAGCGCGGTGGACTCGGTGCCGCGGATGTGACCGATGCCGTGGCAGCGCGGGCATGGCAGGTAGGCCGACTCGGCGAGCGCGGGGCGCAGGCGCTGGCGAGAGAGCTCCATCAGCCCGAAGCGCGAGATCTTGCCGAGCTGGATGCGCGCGCGGTCGTAGTGCAGCGCGTCGCGCAGGCGATTCTCGACCTCGCGCTGGTTCTTCGCCGACTCCATGTCGATGAAGTCGACGACGATGAGCCCGCCCAGGTCGCGCAGGCGGAGCTGGCGGGCGAGTTCGTCGGCGGCCTCGAGGTTGGTGTTGAACGCGGTCGTCTCGATGTCGCCGCCCTTGGTCGCGCGCGCGGAGTTCACGTCGATCGCGACGAGCGCCTCGGTGTGGTCGATCACGATCGCCCCGCCCGACGGCAGCGGCACCTGCCGTGCGTACGCGGTCTCGATCTGGTGCTCGATCTGGAAGCGCGAGAACAGGGGGACGTCGTCCTTGTAGAGCTTCACGCGATGCACGTTGTCCGGCATCACGTGGCTCATGAACTGCTGGGCCTGCTCGTAGATCGACTCGGTGTCGATCAGGATCTCGCCGATGTCCGCGTGGAAATAGTCGCGGATCGCGCGGATGACGAGGCTCGACTCCTGGTAGATCAGGTAGGCGCCCTGCTGCAGCTTCGAGGCCTCCTCGATCGCGCGCCACAGCTGCAGCAGGTAGTTGAGGTCCCACTGCAGTTCTTCCGGCGTGCGTCCGATCCCGGCGGTGCGGGCGATGACGCTCATGCCCGCGGGGACCTCGAGCTGCGCGACCGCGTCGCGGAGTTCGTTGCGTTCCTCGCCTTCGACCCGCCGGGACACCCCGCCGCCGCGCGGGTTGTTCGGCATCAGCACCAGGTAGCGGCCCGCGAGCGAGATGTAGGTCGTGAGCGCGGCGCCCTTGTTGCCGCGCTCGTCCTTGTCGACCTGGACGATGAGTTCCATGCCCTCGCGGACCTGGTCGCGCCGGACGCTGCCGTCTCCGTTGTCGTCGTCCCCCTTGCGGCCGCCCTTGATCGACTGCCGGGCGATCTCCTTGAACGGCAGGAAGCCGTGGCGGTCGGTGCCGTAGTCGACGAAGCAGGCTTCGAGCGAGGGCTCGACGCGCGTGACCACGGCCTTGTAGATGTTGGACTTCCGCTGCTCCTTGGCGGCGGATTCGATGTCGAGGTCGATGAGTCTCTGGCCGTCGACGATGGCGACCCGAAGCTCTTCGGCCTGGGTGGCGTTGAACAACATGCGCTTCATGCGTTTTCCTTTGCGCGGCCGGTGGCCGGGCGGAGGCGGAAAGCGCGAGGTGGGGCGGCCGGACGCGAAGGTCCGCTCGCCCGGGTCAGGCGGGTGCGGCGGGGGACGGTGCGAGGTGCCGCCGCGGCCGTGGGCCGAGGCGAGGAACGGGGCAGGCGGAGGGTGTCATCGCTCTTGGTTCCCGCCGCGCTCGCGCGTGGCGCGGGCTGCGGGCCGTTCGGGTGCGCGTCGCGTTCGTTCCGGAAGGACAGTGGATCCTGCGATCCGGGGGGATCGCCGGGGCACATGGCCACGCCGGGGTCCCGCCGCATCGTCGTGATCGTGGTCGTTCGCCGCACAGCCTGCGCCTCGTGCCCGTCGCTTCACGCGGGGCGGCGCCAGGGGCTGCGCTGATGCCTTAACATCGCTCTTTGTTCGGATGCATGCGTTCGACCGGCGAGCGAGTTCCCGGTCACCGTCCGATGGACGGGCGGTACCGTGCCGGGAGCCTCGGGCGGTCGCCCGGTGCGGGCGGCGAGCCGCGGCAGCGGGGGAGGGCGCCGGCAGGTCCACCGGGCACGGCAAACCCGGCAATTATAGAAGCGAATGAACGGGTTACGCAACCACGGCGTCCGCGAGGTTCGGATCGACGAAAGCGCGGACGGCCAGAGGATCGACAACTTCCTCGTCCGGACGCTGAAAGGGGTGCCGAAGAGCCACCTCTACCGCATCCTGCGTTCGGGCGAAGTCCGAGTGAACGGCCGGCGTGCCGGCCCGGACTTTCGACTCTCGGAAGGCGACCGGGTCCGGCTGCCTCCGCTTCGCACCGGCGGTCCGGTCGCGCCCGCGGTCGCCTCGGCGTCCGTGGCCCGCGCCGGCGAGCGGCTCGCGGTGCTCCACGAGGACGAGGACCTCGTCGCGATCGACAAACCCGCGGGCGTCGCGGTTCACGGCGGCAGCGGTGTTGCGCACGGCGTGATCGAGCGACTGCGCGCCGCGCGCCCCGGCGCACGGTTCCTCGAACTCGTCCACCGGCTCGACCGGGACACGTCGGGCGTGCTGCTGGTCGCCAAGAAGCGTTCGGCGCTGACCGCGCTGCACGCCGCCTGGCGTGCGGGCGGGGTCGACAAGCGCTACCGGGTGCTGGTGCGCGGCCGCTGGCGCGACGCGAAGCGCGTCGTGCGCCTGCCGGTGCATCGCTATCTGACGAAGGAGGGCGAGCGCCGCGTGCGCGTCGGCGACGAAGGCGCGCACGCGCAGACGACCTTCCGGCGCATCCGGACCTGGCCCGACCGCGAACCGCCGCTCGCGCTGCTCGAGGCGGAACTCCACACCGGGCGCACCCACCAGATCCGCGTGCACCTGACGCACCTCGGCTTCCCGCTCGCCGGCGACGACAAGTACGGCGATTTCGCGTGGAACCGCGCGCTCGCGCAAGAGGGCCTCAAGCGCATGTTCCTGCACGCGGCGAGCCTCGCGCTCGCGCATCCGCGCACCGGCGAATCGCTCCGCGTCGAGTCGCCGCTGCCCGCGGACCTCACGGCGTTCGTCGCATCGCTCGGGACGTCCGCCGGCGGGAGGAACGATGGCTGAACTCGCGCCGCGCCGTTTCCGGCTCGTCGTCTTCGACTGGGACGGGACACTGGCGGATTCGACGGCCCTGATCGCGGAGGCGATCAGGTGCGCCTGCGGGGCGGTCGGACGTCCGATGCCGAGCGAGGACGATGCGCGCTACGTGATCGGGCTGGGACTTCGCGACGCGCTCGCGCACGTCGCGCCGGGGCTCTCCGACGAGGACGCGCATTCGCTCGCGGCGCATTATCGGCGCCGCTATCTCGACGGAGAGGAAGCGATCCCCATGTTCGGAGGCGCGCGCGAACTCCTCGCCGACCTCGACCGGGCGGGGTTCCTGCTCGGCGTGGCGACAGGCAAGTCGCGTGCGGGCCTCGATCGCGCGCTCGCGCGGAACGCGCTCGCCGGACGATTCCACGCGACGCGCTGCGCCGACGAGGGATTCCCCAAGCCCCATCCCGACATGCTGCTCGCGCTGATGGAGCGGTTGGCCGTCGAGCCACGCGATACCCTGATGATCGGCGACACGACGCACGACCTCGATCTCGCGCGCAACGCCGGCGCCAGCGCGGTGGCCGTGTCGTACGGCGCGCATCCCCTCGAGGGGCTCGCCGCGCGCGAGCCGCTGGCGACCGTCCACTCGGTCGTGGAACTCCGGCGCTGGCTCGAAGCGCACGGCTGACCGCCCGATGGACGGCGAATCGGCCGCGGCGCGGTAGACTGGCCGCCGACGACGATCGAACGCGACGGGGATCCGCATGGCCGAGGAAGGCTGGGAACGCAAGGCGCTGGAGGCGCTGGCGCACGACATCGTGCAGGAGCGCCGGCGCGCGAGGCGCTGGTCGATCTTCTTCCGCTTCCTCGCGTTCGGTATCGTCGTGCTCGGGCTGCTGATGTTCGCCGGCGCGTTCGCGACGCGCGCGCAGGTGTGCCTCGACAGGTGCACGGCGTTGGTCGACCTCAATGGCGAGATGGACCGCGACGGACGGGCGAGCGCCGAGGTCGTCATCGAGGGGCTGCACGCGGCGTTCGACAACCCGCGCATCAAGGGGGTCGTGCTGCGCATCAACAGTCCGGGCGGCAGCCCGGTGCAGGCGGGCCGGATCTACGCCGAGATGAAGCGCCTGCGCGCGAAGCACCCCGACATTCCGCTGCATGCCGTGGTCGAGGAGATGGCGGCATCCGGGGGCTACTACGTCGCGGCTGCGGCGGACCGCATCTACGTCGATCCCGCGAGCCTCGTCGGCTCGATCGGCGTGGTCATCGACTCGTTCGGCTTCGTCGGGGCCATGGAGAAGTTGGTCGTGGAACGCCGGGCCATCACGGCGGGCGAGAACAAGGCGTTCCTCGATCCCTTCTCGCCGTTGGCCGAGAAGCAGCGCGCGTACGCCGGGTCGATGCTCGAGGACGTGCACCGTCAGTTCGTCGCGGCGGTGAAGGAGGGACGCGGCGACCGATTGAAGGAGACGCCGGGGATGTTCAGCGGGCTCGTCTGGAACGGGCAGCGCGCGGTGGAACTGGGACTCGCGGACGCGTATGGCTCGGTCGAAACGGTCGCGCGCGATGTCTTCGAGGCGGAGGAGGTCGTCGACTTCACGCCCCAGGAGGACATCGCGAGTCGGATCGCGCGCCGGCTGGGCACCGAGGCCGGCCGCTTCACGCTCCGGGCGCTGCGCTCGGCGTCGTTCGAACGACCCGCGCTGCGCTGAACTTGGGGTCAGAGCCGCCATTCGGGGTCCGAGCCGCAAGTCGGGGTC
>DAOMBL010000300.1:0-5016 GCA_035427325.1 Casimicrobiaceae bacterium | reverse complement strand
CGCGAGCTTCGCGTCGGCCGCGACGCTCGACGACGTCGGCTTCAACCACTTCTGGCACGCGCCGTCCGAGAACCACGGCGGCGACCTCGTGTTCGTCCAGGGCCATTCGGCGCCCGGCATCTACGCGCGCGCCTACATGCTCGGCCGGCTCACCGACGAGCAGATGAACCACTTCCGGCAGGAAGTCGACGGCAAGGGCATCTCGAGCTATCCGCATCCGTGGCTGATGCCCGACTTCTGGCAGTTCCCGACGGTGTCGATGGGCCTCGGGCCGCTGATGGCGATCTACCAGGCGCGCTTCATGAAATACCTGGAGGACCGCGGTTTCGCGCAGACCGAGGGCCGCAAGGTCTGGTGCTTCTGCGGCGACGGCGAGATGGACGAGCCGGAGTCGATGGGCGCGATCGGCATGGCGTCGCGCGAGACGCTCGACAACCTGATCTTCGTCATCAACTGCAACCTGCAGCGGCTCGACGGGCCGGTGCGCGGCAACGGCAAGATCATCCAGGAACTCGAGAGCGAATTCCGCGGCGCCGGCTGGAACGTGATCAAGCTGGTCTGGGGCACGCACTGGGACGCGCTCCTCGCCCGCGACAAGAAGGGGATCCTGGTCCGCCGGATGATGGAGTGCGTCGACGGCGAGTACCAGACGTTCAAGTCGAAGGACGGCGCCTACGTCCGCGAGTACTTCTTCAACACGCCGGAGTTGAAGGAACTGGTCGCCGACTGGTCCGACGAGGACATCTGGAACCTGAACCGCGGCGGCCACGACCCGCACAAGGTCTACGCGGCGTTCCACGCGGCGGTCAACCACCGCGGCCAGCCCACCGTCATCCTGGCGAAGACGATCAAGGGCTACGGCATGGGCGAGTCGGGCGAGGCGCAGAACATCACGCACCAGCAGAAGAAGATGAGCGGGCTCTCGGTGCGCCACATGCGCGACCGCTTCCAGATCCCGATCCCCGACGACCAGGTCGACGAGGTTCCGTTCGTCCGGTTCCCGGAGGGCAGCCGCGAACTCGAATACATGCGCGCGCGGCGCATGGAACTCGGCGGCTACCTGCCCTCCCGCAGGCGCAAGGCCGAGCCGCTCCCGGTGCCGGAACTCTCCGCGTTCGAGCGCTTCCTGAAGAGCACCGAGGACCGCGAGATCTCGACGACGATGGCGTTCGTGCAGATCCTGCAGGTGATCGTGCGCGACAAGACGCTCGGGAAGCGCGTGGTCCCGATCGTGCCCGACGAGTCGCGCACCTTCGGCATGGAGGGCATGTTCCGGCAGCTGGGCATCTGGAACCAGCTCGGCCAGCTCTACACGCCGCAGGACGCCGACCAGCTGATGTTCTACAAGGAGGACAAGCAGGGACAGATCCTGCAGGAGGGCATCAACGAGGCCGGCGCGATGTGCGACTGGATCGCCGCCGCGACCAGCTATTCGACGCACGGGGTGCCGGTGATCCCGTTCTACATCTTCTACTCGATGTTCGGGTTCCAGCGCGTCGGCGACCTCGCCTGGGCCGCCGGCGACATCCGCGCGCGCGGGTTCCTGCTCGGCGGCACCGCCGGACGCACGACGCTGAACGGCGAGGGCCTGCAGCACGAGGACGGACACTCGCACCTGATCGCCGCGACGATCCCGAACTGCGTCTCCTACGACCCGACCTTCGGCTACGAGGTCGCGGTGATCGTGCAGGACGGGCTGCGCCGGATGTTCGCCGAGCAGCACGACTGCTACTACTACATCACGCTGATGAACGAGAACTACCCGCACCCGGCGATGCCGGAGGGCGTGGCGGGCGACATCATCAAGGGGATGTACCGCTTCGCGGCCGGGGCGAAAGGCAAGGCGGGCCTGCGCGTGCAGTTGCTGGGCTCGGGCACGATCTTCCGCGAGGCGATCGAGGCCGCGAAGCTCCTGCGCGCCGACTGGGGCGTGGAAGCCGACCTCTGGAGCTGCCCGAGCTTCACCGAACTCGCGCGCGACGGCATGGCGGTCGAGCGCTGGAACATGATGCACGCGGGCGACAAGCCGCGGGCGTCGCACGTCGAGCACTGCCTGAAGGGCACCGAGGGTCCGGTGATCGCCGCCACCGACTACATCCGCGCCTACGCCGAGCAGATCCGCGCGTACGTGCCGCGCCGCTACGTCGTGCTCGGCACCGACGGCTTCGGCCGCTCCGACACGCGCGAGAAGCTTCGCCACTTCTTCGAGGTCGACCGGCACTGGATCGTGCTGGCGGCGCTCAAGGCGCTCGCCGACGAAGGGAAGCTCGATCGTTCGAAGGCCACCGAGGCGATGAAGAAATACGGCCTGGACGCGGCGAAGCCCGCTCCGTGGACCGTGTGAGCCGGAGCGCTGCGATGAGCACGATCGAGATCAGGGTTCCCGACATCGGCGATTTCAAGGACGTGCCGGTGATCGAGGTGCTGGTGAAACCCGGCGACCAGGTGAAGCCGGAGGACGCGCTCGTCACGCTCGAGAGCGACAAGGCGACGATGGACGTGCCTGCGCCCGCCGCGGGCACGGTCAAGTCGATCGCGGTCAAGGTCGGCGACAAGGTGAGCGAAGGCTCCGTGGTCGTCGTGCTCGAGAGCGCTGCCGGGGGCCCGGCTCCCGCCGGACGCCCTTCCTCTCCATCGGCGCCCTCCGCTCCGGCTTCAGCCGGGCGCCCTTCCTCCGCATCGGCACAACCCCCTGTGGGTCCGGCTTCAGCCGGACGCCCCTCCTCCGCGGCGGCGCCCGCCGGCGCGGGCGGCACCGTCGAAGTGAAGGTGCCCGACATCGGCAATTTCACCGACGTGCCGGTGATCGAAGTGCTGGTGAAACCCGGCGACACGGTGAAGCCGGAGGACGCGCTCGTCACGCTCGAGAGCGACAAGGCGACGATGGACGTGCCCTCGCCTGTCGCGGGCACGATCCGCTCGATCGCGGTGAAGGTCGGCGACAAGGTGAGCGAAGGCTCGCTCGTCGCGGCGATCGAATCCGCGAACGCGGTCGCGGCGCCGAAGCCTGCCCCCGCCGCCGGCGGCGAGGCCGCTGCGCCGTCGGCCTCAGCCGCGCCCGCCGCCCGCCCGCCTGCGTCGACCCCGCCGCCTGCGCCGGCGGCGAAGAAGGTGCAGGCCGTTCCCGCAGCCGTCGTCGACGAACGGGCGTTCAAGGTGGCGCACGCGTCGCCGTCGGTGCGCATGATCGCGCGCGAACTCGGTGTCGACGTCTCGAAGGTGACCGGGACCGGACCCAAGGGCCGCATCCTGATCGAGGACGTGCGCGCGTTCGTCAAGAAAGCGATGACCGGCGCGATGCCGGCCGCTGCCGCCGGAGCGGGCGGTGCGATCAGCGGCGGCGGCGAACTCAACCTGATCCCCTGGCCGAAGGTCGACTTCGCGAAGTTCGGGCCGGTCGAATCGAAGCCGCTCTCGCGGATCAAGAAGCTGTCCGGTGCCAACCTCGCCCGCAACTGGGTGATGATCCCGCACGTCACCCAGTTCGAGGAGGCGGACATCACCGACCTCGAGGCGCTGCGCGTCGCGCTCAACCAGGAGAACGCGAAGGCCGGCATCAAGGTGACGATGCTCGCGTTCCTGATCAAGGCGTCGGTCGCGGCGCTGAAGAAGTTCCCCGACTTCAACGCGTCGCTCGACGGCGAGAATCTCGTGTTGAAGCAGTACTTCCACATCGGCTTCGCGGCGGACACGCCGAACGGCCTCGTCGTGCCGGTGATCCGCAACGCCGACCAGAAGGGGGTGCTCGCGATCGCGAAGGAGATGGGCGAACTCTCCGCAAAGGCGCGCGAGGGCAAGCTCACGCCCGGCGAGATGCAGGGCGGGTGCTTCTCGATCAGTTCGCTCGGCGGCATCGGCGGCACCGCGTTCACGCCGATCATCAACGCGCCCGAGGTGGCGATCCTCGGCGTGTCGAAGAGCGCCCACAAGCCGGTGTGGGACGGCAAGGCGTTCCAGCCGCGCCTGATGCTGCCGCTGTCGCTCTCCTACGACCACCGCGTGATCGACGGCGCTTCCGCGGCGCGCTTCACCGCGTACCTCGCGGGGCTCCTCGCCGACCTGCGTCGGTCGATCCTGTAGGAGGCGGCGATGGCGACGCAGGAGGTCAAGGTCCCCGACATCGGCGATTTCAAGGACGTGCCGGTGATCGAGGTGCTGGTGAAGCCGGGCGATGCGGTGAAGCCCGAGGACGCGCTCGTCACGCTCGAGAGCGACAAGGCGACGATGGACGTGCCTTCGCCCGCCGCGGGCACGGTCAAGACGATCGCCGTGAAGGTCGGCGACAAGGTGAGCGAAGGCTCGCTCGTCGTCGTGCTCGAGAGCGCGGCTCCGGCTTCGGCCGGACGCCCTTCCTCGGCATCGGCACCCTCCGGTCCGGCTTCAGCCGGACGCCCTTCCTCCGCGTCGGCACAACCCCCTGTGGGTCCGGCTTCAGCCGGACGCCCCTCCTCCGCGGCGACATCTGCCGCCGGCGCCTACGCCGGCAAGGCGGACTTCGAGTGCGAGATGCTCGTGCTGGGCGCGGGACCGGGCGGCGACAGCGCGGCGTTCCGCGCGGCCGACCTCGGCATGAAGACCGTGATCGTCGAGCGCTACCCGACGCGCGGCGGCGTGTGCCTCAACGTCGGCTGCATCCCGTCGAAAGCGCTGCTGCACGTCGCGGGCGTCATCGACGAGACCGCGGCCATGGCCGCGCATGGCGTGACCTGCGGCAAGCCGCAGGTCGACCTTGCGAAGCTCAAGGGCTGGAAGGACAAGGTCGTCGGCAAGCTCACCGGCGGGCTCGCGGGCATGGCGAAGGCGCGCAAGGTCGAGGTCGTGCGCGGCGTCGGGCAGTTCCTCGACCCGCACCACGTCGAGGTCGAGGTGACCGAGGGAACCGGCCAGGCGAAGACCGGCGCGAAGAAGGTCGTGCGTTTCCAGAAGGCGATCATCGCCGTCGGCTCGCAGGTCGTGCGCCTGCCGTTCATCCCCGACGATCCGCGCGTCCTCGCCTCCACCTCCGCGCCCGAACTC
>DAOMBL010000299.1:0-5023 GCA_035427325.1 Casimicrobiaceae bacterium | reverse complement strand
GACGAATCCCATGCCGGGCGGGCCTTCGATGCACTTGCCGGACGCCGCGATCACGGCGTCGATCGGGGTGGTCGCGAGATCGATCGGCAGCGCGCCGAACGAACTCATCGCGTCGACCAGGAGCCGACGGCCGCGGCGGGCGACGGTCGCCGCGATGCCCGCGAGCGGATTCAGGATCCCGGTCGATGTCTCGCAGTGGATGAGTCCCACGTGCGTGATCGAACCGTCGCCGGCGAGCAGCCGGTCGACATCGTCCGCCGTCGTCGGCACGTCGTCCGCGGTCTCGAACACGGACACGCGCCGCCCCATCATCTGCGCGAGCTTCGCCATCCGCTTGCCGTAGGCGCCGTTCACGAGCACGAGCAGGTGGCCGTCGCGCGGCACGAGCGAGTTGACCGCGGCCTCGACCGAGAACGTGCCGCTGCCCTGCATCGGGACGCAGACGTGCGTGGCGTGACCGTTCACGATGTCGAGCACGCGCGAACGCACCTTGGCCGTGACCGCGTTGAACGCCGCGTCCCAGGAACCCCAGTCTCGCAGCATCGCGGTCCGGGTCTCGAGCGACGTGGTGAGCGGCCCGGGCGTGAGCAGGATCGGGTCGCGGGAGTGGTTCGCCATGGTCGTGGTCTCCTGGAAACTCAGGTCCGCGCCGCCGTGCGCCAGGCCTGCGTGCGACGGAGCAGCACGCGCGTGACGATCGCGTAGAGGATGCACATCGCCGTCGACGAGGCGACGATCAGCGTCGCCATGCCCGCGGCGGCGCCGATCTCGCCCGCCTCGTCCATGTTGAGGATCGCCACCGACGCGACCCGGGTGTCGGGCGCATAGAGGAAGACCGCCGCCGAGATCGTCACCATCCCATTGACGAACAGGTAGCGGCCGATGTCGAGGATCGCCGGCAGGCACACCGGCACGGTCACGCGGAAGAAGGTCCGGTAGAACGGCACCTTGAGCGAGGCCGACACCGACTCGAACTCGTCGTCCATCGACTTCAGCGCCGTGACCGCGGTCATGTGGCTCGACGTGTAGTAGTGGACGATCGTCGAGAGGACCAGGATCGTCATCGTGCCGTAGAGGCCGTTCAGCGGGTTGTCGGGGTGGTTGAAGAAGAAGATGTAGCCCAGGCCCAGCACGAGCCCCGGCACCGCCATCGGGATGGTCGCGACGAGCCGCACGAACCCCTTGAGCGTCGCCATGCCCCGGGTCTTCTCCAGCAGGTAGGCGACCGCGAAGATGAAGATCGTGCCGAAGAGCGCCGAATAGAACGCCATCTTCAGGCTGTTGAAATAGTCGACGATCACGCCGGCGTCGATCAGGCCGTAGACGTAGTGGCGCAGGCTGAACGACAGGTCGTAGGGCCAGAGCTTGATGAACGAGGTGTAGACCGCCATGCCGAGCACGGCGAGCATGATCAGCGAAACCAGCGAGCAGAAGGCGAACATCGTCCGGTCGAAGCCCGGCGATGGCCTCGGGACGTAGGGCACCGCCCGGGACGAGAACTGCGCCTGCAGGCGCCGCCGCATGATCCAGTCGACCGAGAACGCGAAGAGGACGGGGAGCAGCAGGATCAGGCTCACGACCGCGCCCTTGTTGAAGTTCTGCTGGCCGATCACCTGCTTGAAGAGGTCGATCGCGAGCACGTCGAAGCTGCCGCCGATCACCTTCGGGATGCCGAAGTCGCTGACCGTGTACGAGAACACCACCATCGTCGCGCTCACCAGCCCGTACTTGGCGCCCGGCAGCGTGATCGTGAAGAAGCGCCGCCAGGTCGGCGTGCGCAGCGACTCGGCGGCTTCGTAGAGCCGGCCGTCGGAGAGCAGGAGCGCGGTCAGCACGATCATCAGCGCGTGCGGGAAGGTCGCGTAGATCGACGACAGGATGATGCCGATCGGGCCGTAGACCGAGGCGCCGAACAGCAGTCCCTTGAGGAGGCCCTGCGTGCCGAACCACTGGATGAACGAGATCGCCGACATGAGCGACGGCGCCAGGATCGGCGTCAGCGCGATCACGCGGAACACCGTCTTGCCGGGCATGCACGAGCGCGTGAGCGCGTAGGCGTAGGCGAACGCGAGCGGCACCGTGACGAGCGTCACGACGCTGGCGACCCACAGGGTATTCCACACCGAGCGCTGCAGCGCCGGCGTCGCGAAATACTCGCGGAACAGCGCGAGCCCGACGAAGGCGCCGTCCTTGTCCTGGACGCTCTTCACCAGGATCATGGCGAGCGGTCCGATCAGGCACAGGGCGAGCGCCGCGCAGCACACGACGAGCAGGCCCTGCGCGAGCCGGTCGTGCCAGTGCATCGTCGGGCCCGCGGCGGCGTACGGGCCGGGCGGAAGCGCGACGGACGGGGTGGCCACGTCAGGACAGGACGCGCATCGCCGACGCGGGGAGGCTCACCCGCACGGCCGAACCGGGCTCGAGCCCGCCTGCGTCCACCTGCTGGCGAGGCATGCTCGCGATCAGGGCGGGCGTCCCGGCGGCATCGAGCGCGATGCCGACCATGCAGAACGCGCCGAGGAACTCGACCTTGGCGACCTTCGCGGCGAGCGCATCGTGCGCCGCGTGACCGTTGACGTGGACGCCGATCTCCTCGGGGCGCAGGCAGAGTTTCACCGGCGTTCCCGGCGCGATGTCGGCGCGCTCCGCGGCGAGCGAGACACTTCCGACCCGGAAGCGTCCGGATCCCTCCGCGATCGCCGGCAGCACGTTGATCTTGCCGACGAAGTCGGCGACGAAGGGCGTGGCGGGCCGCTCGTAGACCTCGCGCGGCGTGCCGACCTGCTCGATGCGGCCGGCGTTCATGACGACGACGCGGTCGGCCATCGACAGCGCCTCCTCCTGGTCGTGCGTCACCATGATCGTCGTGACGCCGAGGCGCTGCTGCAGCGCACGGATCTCGCCGCGCAGCCGGACGCGCTCGAGCGCGTCGAGCGCGGACAACGGCTCGTCCAGCAGCAGGAGCCCGGGCGAGGTCGCGAGCGCGCGCGCGAGCGCGATGCGCTGCTGCTGCCCTCCGGACAACTGGCCCGGATACTTGGGCCCGGCGTCCGGCAGGCCGACGAGCTTCAGGAGTTCGGCGACCCGTGTCCGGATCGCCTCGCGGGCGGTCCGCCGGTTCACGAGCCCGTAGGCGACGTTGTCGGCCACCGTCAGGTTCGGAAACAGCGCGTACGACTGGAACACGATCCCGTAGTCGCGCCGGATGGCGGGAAGCCGCGTGATGTCGCGGCCATCCTGGACGATGCGGCCCTCGTCCTGGGTCTCGAGTCCGGCGACGATGCGCAGGAGCGTGGTCTTGCCGCAGCCCGAAGGCCCGAGGAAGACCATCAGCTCGCCGCGCTCGGCGTCGAGCGTGACGCCCTTCAGAGCCTCGAAGCGTCCGAAGCTCTTGCGGATGCCGGCGATCTCGAGGTAGCGCGCGTTCGCGTCGGCCACGGGCGGTCCTGCTGGGAGCATTGTGAGCGAAACGGGCGTCCCGCGGCCGCGGGACGCCCGGCTCGTCGTGCGGTTACTTCTTCTCGGACTTGGCGTCGTAGCGCTTGGTCCACTCGGCCAGGATCTTGTCGCGGTTCTTCGCCGACCACGCGAAGTCGTTCTTGGTGAGGCGCTGCTCGTAGTCCGCGGGCACGTAGTCGAGCGGCTTCGCGATGCCGGGCACCGCCACCACCGCGAAGTTCTTCGAGAACAGTTCCATCGCCTCCGGGGTCGCGAGCCAGTCCATCAGCTTCTTCGCCGCGTCGAGCTTCTTCGTGTTCTTCATGATGCCCGACGACTCGAGATCCCAGCCCAGGCCCTCGGTCGGGAAGATGATGTCGATCGGAGCGCCGGACTTCTTCGTGGTCACCGCGCGATACTCGAAGGTCAGCCCGATCGGGAATTCGCCGGCACCCGCCTGGCGGCAGGGCTTGCTGCCCGAGTGCTGGTACTGCGCGATGTTCTGGTGCAGGGCGTCCATGTACTTCCACGCCTCCGCCTCGCCCCACATCTGGATCCAGGCAGCCACGTCGAGGTAGCCGGTGCCCGACGACGCGGGATTGGGCATCACGATCTTGCCCTTGTAGACCGGATTGAGCAGGTCCTTCCAGGTCGCGGGCTTCGGCAGCCCCTGCTTCTGCGCCTCGACCGTGTTGAAGCAGATCGCCGACCCGTAGACGTCCATGCCCACCCACGCCGGGGGATTCTTGGGATCGCGGTACTTGGCCGAGATCTTGTCCAGTCCCTTCGGCGCGTAGGGCAGCAGCATGCCCTCGTTGTCGAACACCGCGAGGCTCGACGCCGACACGCCGACGACGAGGTCCGCCTGCGGATTCGCCTTCTCGGCGAGGAGCTTGGAGGTGATCACGCCCGTGGAATCGCGCACCCACTTGATCGCGATGTCCGGATGGGCCTTGGTGAACGCCTGTTCGTAGGCCTTGATCTGGTCGGTCTCGAGCGCGGTGTGGACGAGCAGTTCGGTCTTCTGCGCGATCGCTGCGCCGGAGACGGCGAGCGTCGACGCGGACATCGCGGGCAAGAGCCAGCAAAGGGGTCGTGCGACTTTCATCGGTGTGCTCCTCGGGATCTCGAAGGAAGTGCGACGGCGGCGCCCGTCGCGGCGGGCAGGACGTTCAGCGCGAATGCTACGCGGGGAGGTGCGGCCGGGCAAACGTGTGCAACTCGTCGCTGTGCCGCTTCGCCGGCCGCGGCCATCGTCCGCAGCCCCGGTCCGGAGGCGGGTCGCGAGCCTGCGTCGTCGTGCCGCATTGCAGCATGCACCCCCGTGTTTGCAGATTGTTGACAATCTACACCCGGACGATTCCAATAGGCGACATGCCCAATGCCGCAGAGCGGTCGCGCGCACGCGATGCGACCGAAACCCTCGCGCTGGTGCGCTCCAGTTCGCTGCCGATGCTCGCGCAGCGGGAAATCGAGCGCATGATCCTCTCGGGGGAACTCGCGGTCGGGTCGAAACTGAACGAAGCCGGCGTCGCGGAAATGCTCGGCGTGTCGCGCGGCCCGGTGCGCGAGGCGTTCCGGGCCC
>DAOMBL010000298.1:0-5039 GCA_035427325.1 Casimicrobiaceae bacterium | reverse complement strand
CCGCGTACGCGGCGGCGGCGACGCTCGTGCTCGGCATCGCCGCGGGCTGGTTCGCGCGCGACGCCATGCTCGAGCGCACCGGCGTGCCGACGACGTTCGCGCGGCAGGCCGCCATCACGCACGCGCTCTACAGCGCCGACCCGCGCCGGCCGGTCGAGGTGTGGGCGAACGAGGAAGCGAGCCTCGCGCGCTGGCTCACGCGCCGCATGGGCACGCAGGCGCACATCCCCGACCTGGCCGCGCTCGGCTACACGCTCGTCGGCGGGCGACTCGTCGCCGGCAACGAGAAGCCGACCGGCCTCGTGATGTACGAGAACGCCGACAGGCAGCGCGTCACGCTGCAGTGGCGCCTCACGAAGGACGCGCACGGTCCGACCGGCGAGACGGCGTTCCGGTACGCGGCCGAGGACGGCATCGGCGTGTTCTACTGGATCGACGACGACACCGCCTACGCCCTCTCCGGGCCGCTCGACCGCACGCAGCTCCTCTCGGTCGCGCGCGTCGTGTACGGCCAGCTCGCGGCGCCCGGATCCGGGTCCGTTCCCGTGCCCCCGAAGGTCGATCCGCCGCCGGCTCCTGCGCCCGCGACGCCTCGCACGACCGGTTGAAGGCACGGGAGCGTCCCCGCGACAGGCGCTCCGGGCGGTGGACGCGCAGTCGGGCGAGGCGGCCGCTTCGCGGCCGCCGTGCGCTACGATGGGCGTTCCTGCGCGCGCCATCGGGGCGCGCGCGAGCCCTCGTGACGGAGCGCCAACGTGAGCACGACCGGATTCCACGGCGTCTTCCCCTACCTCGTCTCGCCGATCAGGCCCTCGGGCGAGGTCGACGACGCCGTGCTCGCGCGCCTGTGCGACGACCTCATCGCCGCCGGGGTCCACGGCCTCGCGCCGCTCGGATCGACCGGCGAGTTCGCCTACCTCTCGGCCGCGCAGCGCAGGCGCGTCGTCGAGGTCACGATCGAGGCCGCGAACGGCCGCGTGCCGGTCGTGGCGGGGGTCGCCTCGACGACCACGGCGGACGCGGTCGCGCAGGCGCGCGAGTACGAGCGCATGGGCGCCGACGGCATCCTCGCGATCCTCGAGGCGTACTTCCCGATCGCCGACGACGGCGTGTACGCGTACTTCAAGGCGATCGGCGAGGCGGTGGGCCGTCCGGTCGTGCTCTACACGAACCCGAACTTCCAGCGCTCCGACCTCTCGCTGCCCGTGATCGAGAAGCTCTCCCGCGTCCCGACGATCCGCTACATCAAGGACGCCTCGGTGAACACCGGGAGGCTGCTGTCGATCCTCGAGCGCGTCGAGGGGCGCATGCAGGTGTTCGCGGCCTCGTCCCACATTCCGGCGTGCGTGATGCTGATCGGCGGCGTGGGCTGGATGGCGGGGCCCGCCTGTGTCGCCCCGAGGCAGAGCGTCGAACTCTACGACCTGTGCCGGCGCGGCGACTGGGCGGGCGCCATGGAGAAGCAGCGGCCGCTGTGGGCGCTCAACCAGGCGTTCGCGAAGCACAACCTCGCGGCGTGCATCAAGGGCGGACTCGTCCTCCAGGGCTACGCGGTGGGCGAGCCGCTGCCGCCGCAGGCGCCGCTGTCCCCGCAGGGCGTCGACGACGTGCGGCAGGCGCTGCGCTCGATCGGAGCGCTGCCCGCGTGAAGCTCGAGCGAGTCGATCTCGCTCCGTCGCCCGAACGCGCCGGCTACCTGCGGCTCACCGGCCGCGTCACCTGCGCCGCCCCCCCGGACGGACGCGGCGCCGAGGACTACTGGTTCGAGTTTCCCGAGGCGCACGCGAACGAGGTCTCGACGAGCGGCAACCCCTGGCTCGCGTGCCTGCTGCCGGTCGCGGTCACGCTGGGCGAGCCGCTCGAACTCTGCCGGCCGGTCGACGGCGTGCTGCTCGACCACGCGCGCGAACTGATGGGGGCGTGGCGGATGTGGAATCCCGCGCACCGGCCGGTCGAGATCGCCTGCGACACCGCGGGCGCGCCGCCGAGCGCGGGCGAGCGCGCCGTCTGCCTGTTCTCCGGCGGCGTCGACTCGTTCTACTCGGTGCTCTCCCCCCGCGCCGCGCCGATCGACGACCTGATGGCGATCCACGGCGCCTTCGACCTCATGCACGCCGGGCGACCCGCGTTCGAGCGGGTGCAGGCGAGACTGCGGACGGCGGCCGGCGCGCTCGGCAAGGTGCTGATTCCCTGCGCGACCAACCTCCTGCACACGCGGCTGGGGAGCACCGACCTCAGGTACATGTCGCAGGGCGCAATGATGGCGTCGGTTCCGCTCGCGCTGGAGCGCCGGTTCCGGCGCGTCGTCATGGCGGCGAGCGTCGATCTCAGCTGGAAGGAAGCGTGGGGGACCCACCCGCTGACCGACGCGCTGCTGTCGACCTCGTGCACGAGCGTCGAGAACCACGGCTTCACCGTCTTTCGCACCGAGAAGCTGCGTTTCGTGGCGGGACACGACGTCGCGCTCGCCGCGCTGCGCGTGTGCCTGTTCACCGGCGACGAGTCGAACTGCATGAACTGCGAGAAGTGCCTGCGCACCGCGATCATGCTCGAGCTGATGGGCGTCATCGGCAAGGCGCCGGCGTTCCGGACCGCGCGCCTCGACCCGCGCAAGGTGGCGCGAATGGCGATCGGCGACCCGCATCTGTACCACTACTACGAGGAGATGCTCGAGGTCTGCCGCGAGGTCGGCCGCGACGACATGGCGCGCGCGATCCGGAAGGTGCTGTTCCGTTCGCGACTGCACGATCCGTTCCGCCCGTTCGTGCGCTGGCTGCGCAGGAATCCCGCGATCCGGCCGCTCACCTACCGCCTCGAGCGTCTCGTGCAGGAGCCGGGCGTCACGCGGCACATCGGCACCTGAGCGACGCCTGACCGTGAAGCTCGTCGACATCGACATCGGGCGATCGCCGGAGCGCGCGGGACACTCGCGTCTCTCGGGCGTCGTCCGCTACGACGACGCGCGGGGCGGACCGGCCGAGGAGGTCTTCTGGTTCGAGGTGCCGGACACCTTCGCAGGAGACCTGTCAGCGTCCGGCAATGCCTGGCTCGCGATGCTGCTGCCCGTCGCGATCGCGTCGGACGAGCGTCTCGTGTTGTCGAGGCCGGTCGATCCGCAGCTCCTCGACGGCGCCCGCGACCTCATGCTCGCCTGGCGCGAGTTCCACCCGCAGGACCCGGATGTGGCGATCGAGGCGGAGGTCGATTCGACCGCGCGCCTGGCCGGCGCACGTTCGGCCAGCTTCTTCTCCGGCGGCGTCGATTCGTTCCACACCGCGCTCCGGCCGCGCGCCGCGCCGCTCGACGAACTCATCCTGGCGCTCGGGTCGTTCGATACCGCGAGAGGCGATCGGGCGTCGTACGCCCGCATCGAGGCGCGGATGCGGCGCGCGGCCGACCTGCTCGGCAAGACGCTGGTTCCGGTCACGACCAATCAGATGCGCACGAGCCGCATCTCGAGCGCGCTGGCGCTCCGCTCGGCGCATTCGCTGCTCGCGGCGCTCGCGCTCGCTCTCGAGGACCGGTACGCGAGGGTGCTGTACTCGTCGTGGGCGGATCACCGCTGGCGCGTCCACGACCCCGACTACACGCTGATCGTGCAGCTCCTGTCGACGCGCCGCACGCGGTTCGAGAACGAGGGGGTCTCGTTCTACCGGGTGGAGAAGATCGTCGCGATCGCGGAGAGCGAGGCCGCGCGCGAGACGCTGCGGGTCTGCTACCAGAGCGGGCACGAGGACAACTGCATGCGCTGCGCCAAGTGCCTGCGTACAGCCGTCGCGCTCGAAGCGCTCGGCGGCCTCGAGCGGTGGCCCACGTTCGGGGGAAAGGCGCTCACCGCGAGGCAGGCGGGCCGGACGACGATCACGCGGATCGCCGAGCGCCACTACTGGGAGGAACTCCCGCCGCTGTGCCGGCGGCACGGACGCGAGGACCTGGCGCGCGCCGCCGAGCGCGTCCTCGCGCGCGCCCGGCTACTCGATCCGTTCCGCCCGTTCGTCCGCCGCCTTCGGCGCAATCCAAGGGTTGCCGGCTGGACCCATCGTGCCGAAGCGCTGATCCAGGACGTCGATCCGCTGAGCCTGCGGCCGCGCGGCGGCAAAAAGTAGGGTCGAAAAGTAGGGTCAGAAAAGTAGGGAAAAGTAGGGTCAGAAAAGTAGGGAAAAGTAGGGTCAGACTCCACTTTCGGCAGGAACAACGACAGCAGGATCGGACCCGACCGTTGAAGCTGAAAGTGGAGTCTGACCCTACTTTTCCCTACTTTTCTGACCCTACTTTTCCGACCCTACTTTTCGACCCCACCTTTGGGGCCTGACCCTCATTCGCGCGCGGCCCGTCTACCCGCCGAACGGAGCGACCGCCAGACCCCGCACCCCGGCATCCACCGCGAACAGCGCGCCGGAAAGCGGTGCGCTCTCGAGCGACTCGGGATCGAGTCGTGCCCGCGCGCTCGTGACGAAGAGCGTCGCGAGATCGTCGCCGCCGAACGCGAGGCTCGTCGGCCGCGGGACCGGCAGGCGGATGGTCTTCGCGAGCCTGCCGTCGGAGGTGTAGCGCTCGACGCGCCAGCCGTCCCACACGGCGACCCACAGGCCGCCGTCCGCGTCCGCGGCGAGCCCGTCGGGCTTCACGTCCTCGGCGAACGCGGCGAAGCGCCGGCGATTCGACACGCGTCCGCGCGCGACGTCGTAGTCGTAGGCATAGATCGCGCGATGACCCGAGTCCGCGAACCACAGGGTCCGGCCGTCGGGGGAGAATGCGAGGCCGTTCGCGACGGTGAACCCGGTATCGAGCCGCGAGGACGTGCCGTCGGGATCGACGCACCAGAGGCTGCCACGGTTTGGACGACCCGCGGGATCGAGCGTGCCGACGACGAGCCGTCCCCGCGGATCGCACTTCGCATCGTTGTAGCGGTGGTCGGGCTCTCCCGACTCCGGATGCGCGAACCGCTCGATCGCGCCGGTCGCGGGGTCGAAGCGGTGCAGGCCGTTCGGTTGCGCGAGAAGTACGCCGCCGCGCTTCCTCGGCACCGCCGCGCTCGC
>DAOMBL010000297.1:0-5041 GCA_035427325.1 Casimicrobiaceae bacterium | reverse complement strand
GCTGATCATCACCTGGGGCGGCTTCCAGTACGTGCGCAAGATGTACGACGTGGGCATCCTGATGCAGGACATCCCGATCCAGCAGTGGATCCCGCGCGTCATCCTGCCGATCGGCTTCCTGATGCTGGCGTTCCGCTTCGCGGAAGTGCTGGTCCGACTCGCGCGCGGCGGCGAGGCGAGCCTCGTCGGCGACGAGGCCGAGGACGCGCTCAAGCTTCGCCAGGACCAGGGCGGCGGGGACGCGCGATGACCACCGTCGCTCTGTTCGTGCTGCTGTTCGTGTTCATGTTCATGGGCATGCCGGTGGCGATCGCGCTCGGGCTGTCGTCGCTCGTCACGATCATGCTCTTCGCGCAGGACTCGCTCGCGTCGCTGTCGCTCAAGCTGTTCGAGACCTCCGAGCACTACACGCTGCTCGCGATCCCGTTCTTCATCCTCGGCGGCGCCTTCATGACCACCGGCGGCGTGGCGAAGCGGATGATCCGCTTCGCGAACGCCTGCATCGGGCACCTGCGCGGCGGCCTGGCGATGGCGTCGGTGATGGCCTGCATGCTGTTCGCCGCGGTGTCCGGCTCGTCGCCGGCGACCGTCGTCGCCGTCGGGTCGATCGTGATCGCGGGCATGGTGCGCGCCGGCTACTCGCAGGCGTTCGCCTCCGGCGTGATCTGCAACGCAGGCACGCTGGGCATCCTGATCCCGCCGTCGATCGTCATGGTCGTCTACGGCGCCGCGACCGAGACCTCGGTGGGCAAGCTCTTCATGGCCGGCGTGATTCCCGGCATCCTGCTCGGCCTGCTCCTGATGCTCGCGATCTACGTCCGCGCGCGCATGATCGACCTCCCGACGCAGCCGCGGGCCACGCTGCGCGAGGTGCTGACCTCGGGGCGCGACTCGCTGTGGGGCCTGCTCCTGATCGTGATCATCCTGGGCGGCATCTACGGCGGCGTGTTCACGCCGACCGAGGCGGCCGCGGTGGCGGCGGTCTACGCGTTCGTGATCGCGGTCTTCGTGTACCGCGACATCGGGATGCGCAACGTCCCGGAAGTCCTGATCGAGGCGGGCAAGGTCACGGTGATGCTGATGTTCATCGTCGCCAACGCGCTGCTGTTCGCGCACGTGCTCACCACCGAACGCATCCCGCAGCAGATCGCCGAGATGATCGTCGGCTGGGGCATGTCCGGCTGGCAGTTCCTGATCGTGGTGAACATCCTGCTGCTGATCGCGGGGATGTTCATGGAGCCCACCGGGATCATCCTGATCCTGGCGCCGATCCTCTTCCCGATCGCCACCCGGCTCGGCATCGATCCGGTGCACCTCGGCATCATCATGGTGGTGAACCTCGAGATCGGCATGGTCACGCCGCCGGTCGGGCTCAACCTGTTCGTCACCGCCGGCATCACCCGGATGTCGATCGGCCAGGTCGTCAAGGCGGCGCTGCCGTGGACGCTGGTGCTGCTCGCGTTCCTGGTCGTCATCACCTACGTGCCGTCGATCTCGCTGGTCCTGCCCAACCTGCTGTTCTGAGCCGCATCCCGTTTCCGCTCGCGACGGGACGTCCGCGCACGTCCGGGGCCAGGCGCCCGCGCCCGCGCGGATGCCGCGGTTCCCCGCGCGCGCTCGACGCGATGCCCGCGGCAGGGCGTTCCGATGCTACAATATTGAATTTTCTCGGAATAATCCTGTCGGAGCCCCCAGCATGGCCGTCGAACGCACCCTGTCCATCATCAAGCCGGATGCCGTCGCCAAGAACGTCATCGGGCAGATCTACGCCCGCTTCGAGTCGGCGGGTCTCAAGATCGTCGCCGCGCGCATGGCGCACCTGTCGCGCGCCGAGGCCGACGGCTTCTACGCGGTCCACAAGGCGCGCCCCTTCTTCAGGGACCTGGTCGAATTCATGACTTCCGGTCCGGTGATGATCCAGGTGCTGGAAGGTCCCGGCGCGATCGCGAAGAATCGCGACCTGATGGGCGCCACCGATCCGAAGAAGGCCTCGCCCGGCACGATCCGCGCCGATTTCGCGTCCTCGATCGACGCGAACGCCGTGCACGGCTCCGATGCGCCGGAAACGGCGGCGGTCGAGATCGCCTACTTCTTCCCGTCTTCGCAGATCCACAGCCGCTGAACCGCAGGTGCCGTGAACCTCCTCGACCTCGATCCCCAGGGACTGGAGCGCCACTTCGCCGCGCGCGGCGAGAAGCCCTTCCGCGCCCGGCAGGTGTCGCGCTGGCTGCACCAGCGCTTCGCCGGCGACGTCGCGTCGATGACCGACCTCGCGAAGTCGCTGCGCCAGTCGCTCGCCTCCGAGGACAGCATCGAAGGTCCGGTGGTCATCCGCGATACGACCGCGGCCGACGGCACACGCAAGTGGCTGCTGGACGTCGGAGCCGGCAACGCGGTCGAGGCGGTGTTCATCCCGGAGGACGACCGCGGCACCCTGTGCGTTTCGTCGCAGGCCGGCTGCGCGATGGATTGCCGGTTCTGCTCGACGGGCCGGCAGGGTTTCAATCGCAACCTGACCACCGCCGAGATCGTCGGTCAGCTCTGGCACGCGAACCGCACGCTGCTCGCCGACGGCGTCGCCGCGCCCTGGGTTTCGGGCGTGCCAGGCTCCGCCCCGGGTTCGCTCGCTCCCTCGGGCGGGGGCACGCGTCCGAGCGATCCCGTCCGCCGGGCCCCGGTCACCAACGTCGTGATGATGGGCATGGGCGAGCCGCTCGCGAACCTCGACCGGGTGATCCCCGCGCTCCGGCTCTTCCTCGACGACAACGCGTACGGGCTCTCGCGCCGGCGGGTCACCGTGTCGACGTCGGGCCTCGTGCCCCAGATGGACCGCCTCGCGGCCGAGTGCCCGGTCGCGCTCGCGGTCAGCCTGCACGCGCCCGACGACGCGCTGCGCGACCGGCTCGTGCCGATCAACCGCAGGCACCCGCTCGCCGAACTCCTCGCGGCGTGCCGCCGCTACCTCGAGGTGGCTCCGCGCGACTTCGTGACCTTCGAGTACGTGATGCTCGACGGCGTCAACGACGCGCCCGCGCAGGCGGATGCGCTCGTCTCGCTGGTGCGCGACGTGCCCTGCAAGTTCAACCTGATCCCGTTCAACCCGTTCCCCGGCACCGAATTCCGCGTGAGCCCGCGCGAGCGCATCCTCGCCTTCCAGCGCCGCCTCATGGACGCGGGCCTGGTGACGACGATCCGCAGGACGCGCGGCGACGACATCGACGCCGCCTGCGGCCAGCTCGCCGGCCGGGTGCGAAACCGGGTGATCCGCCCGCGCGCGACGCGCGGCCTCGCGGCACGCGCCTGAACATCTGCCGATCCCCATGCGCCTCGCTCTCCTCGCCGCCGTGCTCTCGGTCATCGCCGTCCCCGGCTGCGACACCTTCTCGTCGAAGAAGGACGCGCCGCCCGCCCCGGCGGTGGTCCAGCCTCAGCAGCTCCCGCCGATCAAGCAGGAGGAGGCCACGCCGCGGTACAAGGCCGAACTGCGCACCGAACTCGCCGCCGCGTATTTCGAGCGCGGCCAGTACGACGTCGCGCTCGACGAACTCGCCGAGGCGGTCAAGTTCGACCCGACCTACCCGAAGCTCTACAGCATCTACGGGCTCGTCTACACCGAACTCGGCGACAACGCGAAGGCCGAGGAGAACTTCCGGCGCGCGCTCGACCTCGCGCCGTCGGACTCCGAGATCCGCGGCAACTGGGGCTGGTACCTCTGCACGCACGGCAAGCCGAAGGAGTCGATCGGCGAGTTCGAGGCCGCGCTGCGCAACCCGCTCTACAAGTCGCCGGAGATCGCGCTCATCAACGCGGGCAAGTGCAGCGCGCAGGCCGGCGACACCGCGGCCGCCGACCAGTACTTCCGCCGCGCGCTCGCGATGAGGCCGGGCAATCCGGTCGCCGCCTACAACCTCGCGCTCCTGTCCTACCGCGCGGGGAAGCTCGACGATGCCCGTGCGCTGATGCGCTTCGTCATGGCCCAGTCCGCGCCGCCCCCCGAAGGGCTCTTCCTCGGCATGTGCGTCGAACGCAAGCTCGGCGACAAGGCCGCCGAAGCCTCCTACGTGACGCAGTTGAAGAACCGCTATCCGAAGAGCGCGGAGGCGCTCGCGATCGAGGGGCCCTGCGAGTGAGCGAACCCGAACTTCGCGGTGCGGACGACGCCGGGGGGGCTGAGGCCCCCTCGCCGACCGCGGGCGCGCTGCTCGCGCAAGCGCGCCACGCCGCGGGACTCACGGTCGACGGCGTCGCATCGCAGCTCAAGCTCGCGCCGCGCCAGGTCGTCGCGATCGAGCGGGACGACTTCGGGAGCCTGCCGGGCCGGACCTTCGTCCGCGGCTTCGTGCGCAACTACGCGCGGCTGCTGAAGCTCGACGTGGACGCCGTGATGGCGGCGCTTCCGGGCAATGGCGAGGCGCCCGCGTCCGATCGGGCGCCCGCACCGGCCACGGGTCGCTCGATCGGCGAGATTCCGCGCGAGTCGCGACGGCGTCCGGGTGCCGCGCGCGGGGTGATTCCGCTGCTGCTCGCGGCGATCGTCGGCGTGGCGGCGTTCTACGAATTCGCGCGCCCGCCCGCAACCGACCGCGGCGCGGCAACCAGGAGCGAGACGGTCGCCGCCCCTCAGACCGCCGTCGCGCCGCCGCCCGCCGATCCGACCGGCGCAGCGCGCCCGGCCGATCCGGTCGAAGCCACGTCGAGCGCCCCGGCGAAGGAGTTGCCCAACCCCGTCGCGGAATCGGCGGTCCCGTCGTCCGTGGCCGCAGGGGCCGCGCCTGCCGCGCCGGACGCCGCCGGCCGGGACGCAGCGGCCGCGCAGAACCGCCTCTCGCTCGCGTTCCGCGGGACCTCGTGGATCGAGGTGCGCGACCGCTCGGGGGGCACGGTGCTGTCGATCACGGGCACGAGCGGCACGACGCGCGAACTGCAGGTCGCGCCACCCGCCGAACTCGTCGTCGGCAACGCTGCCGCCGTCGACGTCACCTGGCGCGGCAAGGGCGTCGATCTCGCGCCGGTCGCCCGGCAGAACGTCGCCCGCGTCCGT
>DAOMBL010000296.1:0-5041 GCA_035427325.1 Casimicrobiaceae bacterium | reverse complement strand
GACGCGGCCAACGAGCCCGGCAAGTTCACCGCCTTCTGCGCCTACGAGTGGACCTCGACGCCGGACAGCCGCAACATGCACCGCAACGTCTTCTTCAAGGATTGCGCCAAGGTGCCGCAGATGCCGTTCAGCTCGCTCGAGTCGACCAAGCCGAGCGACCTCTGGGCGTGGATGGACCAGCAGCGCAAGGCGGGGATGGAACTGGTCGCGATCTCGCACAACGCCAACCTCTCCGACGGCCACATGTTCCCGATCGACGTCGACGAGAAGGGACGCCCGATCGACGCCGCCTGGGCGGCCTCGCGCGACCGCAACGAGCGGCTCACCGAGATCAAGCAGATCAAGGGCCAGTCGGAGACCCACCCGCTGCTCTCGCCCAACGACGAGTTCGCGAACTACGAGATCCTCAACTACCTGCTCGGGTTCCCGCCGGGCCGCTGGCCGACGATTCCGGGCAGCTTCGTGCGCCAGGGGCTCAAGGACGGCATCGCGATGCAGCAGGCGCGCGGGTACAACCCGTACAAGACCGGGATCGTGGGCGGCTCGGATTCGCACAACACGGCTACGCCGTACCGCCAGACGAATTTCTTCGGCGGCCATGGGCTCAACGACGGCGACATCAAGGAGCGCATGTCGGGCCACGTCTTCGCGGGCCTGGACGTGCGCTTCGAGAACCCCGCCGGCCTCACCGGGCTCTGGGCCGAGGAGAACACCCGCGCGTCGCTCTTCGATGCGATGTGGCGCAAGGAGACCTTCGGCACCAGCGGCGTGCGGATCAAGGTGCGCTTCTTCGGCGGCTGGCAGTACGCGCCCGCGCTGCTGAACGACGCTGGATGGGTCAAGGCCGCGTATGCGGAAGGCGTGCCGATGGGAGCGGATCTCCCGCCGGCGAAGGGCAAGGCTCCGTCGTTCGTCGTCTGGGCGGTGAAGGATCCGACCTCCGGCAACCTCGACCGCATCCAGATCGTCAAGGGATGGAGCCAGAGCGGCCAGAGCTTCGAGAAGGTCTACGACGTCGTCTGGGCGGGTGATCGCAAGCGGGATCCGCAGACCGGCAGGGTGCCCTCGATCGGAAGCACCGTCGACATCCCGAACGCGACCTACACGAACACGATCGGCTCGGTCGAGCTTAAGGCGGTCTGGACCGACCCGGACTTCGATCCGTCGCTCGATGCGTTCTACTACGCGCGCGTGCTGGAGATCCCGACGCCACGCTGGACCACGATCCAGGCGAAGGAACTCGGGATCGCGCCGCCTGAGGTGGTGCCTGCGACGGTCCAGGAGCGTGCGTGGTCGTCGCCGATCTGGTTCACGCCGACGGCCGAGGCGCGCAAGACCGCGAAGGCGGGAATGAAGGTCGCCGACCTAGTCAAGCAGGGCGCCGTGAAGCTCAACGACGCGCAATTGCGCGCGCTCCTGGTCGGCAAGTCGACCTGGTCCCGGAACAACGTGACCGGCGACCGCTTCCTCGTGGCGTGGAACACGGACGGCCAGCAGCAGATCAAGTTCATCAACCCCAAGGTCGCGCAGCCGAGCCTGACCGGGGACCTCGAACGCAACGGCTACCTCGGGCTCTCCTCGGCCTACCAGATCAGGAACGGAAAGATCCTCACGTACATCGGCAACGCGCCGTTCGAGACGAGCGTCTACAAGCTCGGCGGCAAGCACTACGCCGCGCGCAGCAACGAGTTCGGCTACGCGAACTACGAACTGACCCCGACCCCGAAGCAGCTCGGAACCGAGGTCCAGTTCAACATGCACGCCAAGTAGCTGGATGCGCCGATTCGCGGAACGGCACGAGGGGATCCGGGCGAGACGGTCGATTCGATCGCGCGCCGCCCGTCGAAACGACGGCCGTTCCGGACGGCGGGAGCCGCAATGAGCGGGCGTCCCGCGGACGGCGACCCGGGCGGGTCGCCGCGCTCCCGCATCGGTCGCTGGCTGCGCGAGCCGCTGCTTCATTTCGTGCTGGCAGGGGCGGCGCTCTTCGGCGTGTACCGCTGGATGAATCCGTCGGCGTTCGAGCGGCCCGCCGACAACCGGATCGTCATCACCGCGGACGACCTGCGCCAGATCAGCGTGGTGTGGCTCGCGCAGGGGCGTCCGCCGCCCACGCCGCAGGAGATGGCCAACCTGATCGAAGGGAAGGTCCGCGAGGAGGTGCTCTACCGCGAGGCGCTCGCGCTCGGGCTCGCGCAGGACGACACCATCGTGAAGCGCCGCATGGCGCAGAAGATGGACTTCCTCGCCGAAGACCTCGCTTCGCTTCGCGACCCGACGCGCGAGGAGCTGCAGAAGTGGTTCGAGACGCACCTCGACCAGTTCACCGAGGCGCCGCGCGCGTCGTTCCGCCACGTGTACTTCTCGCCCGACCGCCGCCACGCGCGCACGCGCGAGGATGCGGCGCGCGCGCTGGACAAGCTTCGCGGCGAGCATGCCGGCGTCGACGGTGCCGCGGGGATGGGCGATCCGTTCATGTTCCAGTCCTACTACCCCGACCGCTCGTACGACCAGGTCGCCAGGAGCTTCGGCCCCGGCTTCGCGCGCGCGCTCTTCGAAGAGGCTCCGGGCGCCTGGCAGGGACCGCTCGAGTCGGGGCTCGGCTGGCATCTCGTCTGGATCGACGAACTGACGCCGAAACGCACCCCGCCGTTCGACGAGGTCGAGCCCGAGGTCAGGAAGGCGTGGATCTCGGAACGGCGCGAGGAGATGAAGCGCGTCGCCTACGAGGCGATGCGCGCGCGTTACACGGTCGAGCTTCCGCCCGCTCCCGAGGCCGCGGACGCGGCGACGCCCGCGCCGGCGGCGAAGTGAACGCCATGCAAGGTCTGCGCTCCGCGGTCCGCGCGTTGCTCCTGCTGATTGCGGTCGCCTCCGCGTCCAGCGCCCTGGCGCACGACTCGCGGCCCGCCTACCTGCAGATCACCGAGACGACGCCCGGCCGCTACGACGTCGTGTGGCGCACGCCGCTGTTGTCCGGCATGCGCCTGCCGGTCGTGGTCCGGTTCCCGGCGGGCACGCGTTTCGTGACCGGACCGAACGAGCGCGATTTCGCCGATTCGGTCATGGAGCGGAGCGTGATCGAGGTCGACGGCGGCCTCGAAGGCAAGCGCGTGGCGTTCGTCGGCATGGAGGCGACGATCACCGACGTGCTCGCGCGCGTCCAGTTGAAGGGCGGCGAGGCCTCGACCACGCTGGTGCGCTCGTCGCAGCCCTGGGTGGAGATCGCATCCACGCCCGGATCGGCCTCGGTGTTCACGGCCTACGTGCAGCACGGCATCGAGCACATCCTCCTCGGCGTCGACCACCTGCTGTTCGTGTTCGGGCTGATGCTGATCGTGCGCACGCCGTGGATGCTGCTGAAGGCGATCACCGCGTTCACCGTGGCGCACAGCATCACGCTCGCGGTCGCCACGCTCGGCTACGGGCACGTGCCCGAAGCGCCGATGAACGCCGCGATCGCGCTCTCGATCCTGTTCCTCGGGCCGGAGATCGTCCGTGCGTGGCGCGGCGAGTCGAGCTTCACGATCCGCCACCCGTGGGTCGTCGCGTTCGCGTTCGGCCTCCTGCACGGCTTCGGCTTCGCGAGCGGGCTCACGGCGCTCGGTTTGCCGCAAGGCGACATTCCGCTCGCGCTGTTCGCGTTCAACGTGGGCGTCGAGATCGGACAGCTCGCCTTCGTCGCGCTGATCCTGCTCCTGGTCCGCGCGTTCCGGGTGCTCGAGGTGCACTGGTCGAAGGCGATGGAGCTCGCGCCGGCCTACCTCGTCGGCTCGCTCGGCGCGTTCTGGACGCTGCAACGGATCGCCGTTATGTTGGGGAGGGGTTGATGCGCTCGTATCCGGACACTCGAAAGGCAATGGGGCGGCCTGATCCACTGACGCGCGTCGTTTCGGCATGCGCGCTCGCCGCCGTCGCGGCGCCCGCGCTCGCCCACGTCGAGGCGGGCCAGGCGACGGGATTCCTGACCGGCTTCGCGCATCCGTTCTCGGGGCTCGACCACATCCTCGCGATGGTGGCGGTCGGACTTTGGGGCGCGCAACTCGGCGCACCGGCGATCTGGATCCTGCCGGTGACCTTTCCGCTGGTGATGGCGTTCGGCGGATTCCTCGGGTTGATCGGCGTGCACCTGCCGGGCGTGGAGATCGGGATCGCGGCGTCCGCGGTGCTGCTGGGCGCCGCGGTGATGGCCGAGCGGCGGACGTCGCTGTACGCCGCCGCCGCGCTCGTCGCGTTCTTCGCGATCTTCCACGGCCACGCGCACGGCACCGAGCTTCCGCCCGGCCAGAGCGGGCTCCTCTACAGCCTCGGGTTCGTGGTGGCGACCGGTTGCCTGCACGCGATCGGCATCGCGGCCGGCTCGATCCATCGCTGGCCGTCGGGCAAGGTCGCCTTGCGGATCGCGGGCGGCGGCGTGAGCCTGGGCGGACTGTATTTCCTCTGGGGCGCGCTCGCGTGAAGTCGGGCGTGCGGCGGGCCCGGGCGTGCACGGCGGTCGCCGCCGTCGCGCTCGCTCCGTCGCTCGCGCACGCGCACCTCGTGACGACCGGTCTCGGACCTGTGTACGACGGCATCCTGCATTTCGCACTCACGCCGGAGTTCATCCTGCCCGTGCTCGCCGTCGCGGTGCTCGCGGGCCTGCGCGGCAAGGTCCACGCGCGGCGCGCCATCGTCGCGTTGTCGCTCGCGTGGCTCGTCGCGGGCATCGTCGCGGACCGGGCCGCGATCGCGGTACCCGATACACTGGCCTGGCTGCCGCTGATCGCCGCAGGCGGGCTGGTCGCGCTCGACCGGGCACTGTCGCCGCTGGCGACGACGGTCGTTGCCGCGGTGCTCGGCGGCTTGCTCGGCCTGGCGAACGGCGCCTCGCTGGCTCAGGCCGGGACCGGTCTCTCCGGCGTTCTGGGCAGCGCGGTAGCCGTCGCCGTCCTCGTCACGCTCTGCGCCGCGGCGGCGACCGCGTGGCAATCCGGTTGGCTGCGGATCGTC
This sequence comes from Casimicrobiaceae bacterium, assembly GCA_035427325.1. Lineage (GTDB taxonomy): Bacteria > Pseudomonadota > Gammaproteobacteria > Burkholderiales > Casimicrobiaceae > VBCG01. The sequence goes on along the minus strand of DAOMBL010000296.1, from coordinate 52 downwards.
TGGCGCGCTGCCGGGAGCTGGATCGCCGCGGCCGGGTTGCTGCTGCTCGGCT
>DAOMBL010000295.1:0-5065 GCA_035427325.1 Casimicrobiaceae bacterium | reverse complement strand
CGCAACCCGGCGCTCGATGCGCCGCCCCGGGAATCGCCGGCGCGACTGTCCTCTGGCTTCTGTCTCCTGGCCCCTGATGTCGGCCTGAAGGCCGACCCACAGACGCATCCCGGCGCTCGATGCGCCGCCCCGGAAATCGCCGGCGCGACTGTCCTCTGATTCCTGGTCCCTGATGCCTGATGTCGGGCCGAAAGCCGACGCCTTCAGCGCCACGGCCACCCGGCATCCTCCCACTCGCGACGCTCCTTTTCGAGCAGGTGCCAGGTCAGCGGATGGGCGCGCAGCCATCGCGCGGGCACGTCGACCGTGAACGCGCGGCCGGACCGGACGCGGATGCGCGGTGCGTCGATCGGCTGGCGCGCGTGGTGGAACAGCACCGCGAGTCGGAGCGCGAGCACCTGCGCGCGCAGGCTCGCATCGTCGAGGAGCGGCGCGACCTTGTCGAGCCCGCCGCGGCAGCCCAGGACCAGCATCGCGAGCCAATGCTGTTCCTGCCGCGAGAAGCCGGGCATGTCCGCGTTGTCGAGGATGTACGCGCCGTGCTTGTGGAAGCCCAGGTGCGAGACCGTGTAGCCGACCTCGTGGAGGGCTGCGGCCCAGCCGACGTGCCGGGCGACGTTCGGGTCCGGCTTCGACGCCGCCTGCGCGTAGATCGAGCATGCGAGAGCGGCGACACGTTCGGCGTGCGGCCGGTCCACGTGGTAGCGCTCGATGAACGAGGCGATGGTCGCCTCGCGGCTGTCGCGGTGCTCGCGCCGGCCGAGGAGGTCGTAGAGCACGCCCAGACGCAGCGCGCCGCCGACCGGGTTGATGCGGATGATGCCGAGCTCGTCGACCGCGGCAGCCATCACGGCGAAGCCGCCGGCCAGCACCGGCGCGCGCTCGGCCTTGAGCCCCTCGAGCTTCAGGTGCCTGAAATGGCGCGCGGCGACCATGCGCTTGCGCAAGCGCGCGAGTCCGCCCGGCGTGATGCCGCCCTCCGAGAATCCGTTCTGCTCGAGGATGTCCGCGAGGGCGAGCGCGGTGCCCGACGACGCGTAGGCGTCGATCCAGTGGCGGCGCGAGAATTCGCGCGCGATCGCCTCGATCTCGACCTGCGCGTGGGTCTCGGCGGCATCGAGCGCGTCGGCGTCGAGCGATCCGTCGGCGAAGAAGCGGCGCGTCATCGTGACGCAGCCGAGCTTGAGCGATTCGAGGCGCTCGGGGTTCATCCCCCGGCCGATGATGAACTCGGTCGAGCCGCCGCCGATGTCGACCACGAGCCGCGGCGTGTCGGTGGCCGGCAGGAGGTGCGCGACGCCGATGTAGATGAGGCGCGCCTCCTCGTGCCCGCCGATCACGTCGATCGGAAATCCGAGGGCGGCTTCCGCGCGCGGCAGGAACTTCGCGACGTTCTTCGCCACGCGAAACGTGTTGGTCGCCACCGCGCGCACCGCGCTGCGGTCGAAGCCGCGCAACCGCTCGCCGAAGCGAGCGAGGCAGGCGATCGCCTCGCGCTGCGCGTGCGGCGTCAGGTTGTCGCGATCGTCGAGGCCCGCGCCCATCCGCAACGTCTCGCGGACCGTGTCGAGGCGGTAGATCTGTCCGCCCTCGACGCGGCCGATCTCGAGGCGGAAGCTGTTGCTGCCCATGTCGACGACCGCGAGGATCGTGGGGGCGGCGGGCGCGTCGCGTCGCTTCATGGCGCAGGAAGCCTAGCAGAAGCGCGCGCGGGCCGGACGCGCGGGTGCGCCGTGCTACGCTCGACGATCCCCCGGGGCGCACGGCCATGCCGATCGACTACCTGAAGAAGATCCTGAACGCGAAGGTCTACGACGTGGCGGTCGAGACGCCGCTCGACCTCGCCCCCACGCTGTCGCGACGGCTCGGCAACCGCGTGCTGCTGAAGCGCGAGGACCAGCAGCCGGTGTTCTCGTTCAAGCTCCGCGGGGCGTACAACAAGATGGCGCACCTGCCGGCCGCGGAGCGCGCGCGCGGCGTCATCGCGGCTTCGGCCGGCAACCACGCGCAGGGCGTCGCGCTCGCCGCGCAGCGGCTCTCCTGCGAGGCGACGATCGTGATGCCGGTCACCACGCCGCACATCAAGATCGCGGCGGTCGAGGCGCGCGGCGCGAAGGTCGTGCTGCACGGGGATTCCTACAGCGACGCCTACGCGCACGCGCTCGAACTGCAGGAGAAGTCGGGCGCGACCTTCGTGCATCCCTACGACGACCCCGACGTGATCGCGGGCCAGGGCACGATCGGCATGGAGATCCTGCGCCAGCAGCAGGGGCCGATCGACGCGATCTTCGTCGCGATCGGCGGGGGCGGGCTGATCGGCGGCATCGGCGCGTACGTGAAGCGCGTGCGCCCCGACATCCGCATCGTCGGCGTCCAGCCCGAGGATTCCGACGCGATGGCGCGCTCGCTCGAGGCCGGGCGCCGGATCAAGCTGCCGCACGTCGGTCTGTTCGCCGACGGCGTGGCCGTGAAGCAGGTGGGCAAGGAGACCTTCCGGCTCGCGCGCGAGGTGGTCGACGAGGTCGTGCGCGTCGACACCGACGCGACCTGCGCGGCGCTGAAGGACGTCTTCGAGGACACGCGCTCGATCCTCGAGCCGGCCGGCGCGCTGGCGATCGCGGGCGTCAAGGCCTGGGTCGCGCGGCATCGCACGAGGGACCACACGTTCGTGGCGATCGCCTGCGGCGCGAACATGAACTTCGACCGGCTGCGCTTCGTCGCGGAGCGGGCGGAACTGGGCGAGGCCCGCGAGGCCGTGCTCGCGGTGACCATTCCGGAGCGGCCGGGGAGCTTCCGCCGGTTCTGCCGGGTCCTCGGCAACCGGTCGGTCACCGAGTTCAACTACCGCTATGCCGACGCTTCCGCCGCGCACCTGTTCGTCGGCGTCGAGGTCGCGGACCGCCGCGAGAAGGACCGCCTGCTCGCCGACCTGAGGCGCCACCGGATCGACGCGCTCGACCTCTCGGACAACGAGATGGCGAAGCTGCACGTCCGCCACCTGGTCGGCGGCCACGCCCCGCACGCGCGCGACGAGATCCTCTACCGGTTCGAGTTCCCCGAGCGCCCCGGAGCGCTGATGCGCTTCCTCGACAGCATGAGCGCGGGCTGGAACATCAGCCTGTTCCATTACCGCAACCACGGGGCCGATTACGGCCGCGTGCTGGTCGGCATGCAGGTGCCCCCGCAGGACAAGGCGGAATTCCGGGCGTTCCTCGCCCGGCTGGGGTACGACCACGCCGACGAGACCGACAACCCGGCCTACCGCATGTTTCTGGGCCGCTAGGGACTGTCAACGCTACCGGGGCACTCGCGCTCCCGGTGGCGTTGACGGGCCCTGGCCGAGGTATCCGCGGCCCGTTCCGGTCTCAATTCCGGCATCCTGTGCCGCTCCGCGTCAGGTCGCGGTGCATGAAACTTGCCGGGATGTTGCATTCCGCACAAAAGTCGCGGCCCGAGCCGATTCCGGCAAGCTTTATGCTCTGGTCAGGGCCGGCCCCGCGTGGCAGACTCGACCACGCTCCCGCCGGCGCGCCTTTGACGCCGCGGGCCCGGGCCACTCGGGAGGGGGTTTGAGCGATCCAAGCACGTTGTCGGGCGTCAAGGTGATGGTGATCGACGATTCGAACACCATTCGCCGCAGCGCGGAAATCTTCCTGATCCAGGCCGGGTGCACGGTGATCCTGGCCGAGGACGGGTTCGACGCGCTCGCGAAGATCGCCGACCACCATCCCGACCTCGTTTTCGTCGACATCATGATGCCGCGGCTGGACGGCTACCAGACCTGCGCGCTCATCAAGAAGAACGCGAGGTTCCAGGCGACGCCCGTGATCATGCTCTCGTCGAAGGACGGACTCTTCGACCGGGCGCGCGGGCGGATGGTCGGGTCGGACCAGTACCTGACGAAGCCGTTCACGAAGGAAAGCCTGCTGAAGGCAGTGGCCGCCCACGTGAACCGCGCGGCGGCGTGAGCCCGCGCGGTCCGGCCTCGTGACCTGAGCGCACGAACATGCCGATTCGCAAGATCCTGATCGTCGACGACTCGCCCACCGAGCGTCATGTGCTGAACGACCTCCTGACGAAGGCCGGCTACGAGGTCGTCGCGAGCGACAACGGCGAGGACGCCATCCAGAAGGCGAAGTCGGTGAAGCCCGACCTGATCCTGATGGACGTCGTGATGCCGGGCCTGAACGGCTTCCAGGCGACGCGGGCGATCTCGCGCGATCCGGACACCCGGTCGATCCCGGTCATCCTGTGCACGTCGAAGAGCCAGGAGACCGACAAGATCTGGGGCATGCGGCAGGGCGCCCGCGACTACGTCGTCAAGCCCGTGAACCGCGACGAACTGCTCGGGAAGATCGCCGCGATCGGGTAGCCCGGATCGCCGCCGACACATCTCGCCATGGCCCGCGCCGCGAAACTCGACCTGCGCTCGTTCCAGCAGGAACTCGCGACCCGGCTCGCCAGCAAGACGGCGGCGCAGGTCGAGAGTTCGCGCCTCGGGCTCTCGTGCGGCGGGGAACAGTGGCTCGTGCGCCTCGCCGACGCGGGCGAGGTGGTCGCGCTCCCGCCCGTGACGCCCGTGCCGCACACGAAGCGCTGGCACATGGGCGTGGCCAACGTGCGGGGCAACCTGTACAGCGTGATCGACTTCGCGCGCTTCCTCGGGCGCGAGAGCGACGCCGGCGGCAGCGGGGCGCGCCTCGTCTTGTTCGGACCGCGCGCGGGCGACCTCAACGCGGGCATCGTCGTGGGGCGGGTGCTGGGCCTGCGCAACCTCGCCCAGCTCGCGCCGGCGGGGTCTCACGCGGACGCGCCCGCATGGTTCGCGCAGCGCTGGATGGACGCGGACGGTCGCTCTTGGCAGGAGATCGACCTGTCGCGGCTCGCCCGCGACGACACGTTCCTGCAAATAGGTGCCTGACGCTTGGGCGGCACGCCGCGAGCGACGATAGATCGGGAGGATTCATGGCGTTCAAGATGCCCAACCTGTTCGGCGCGAAGCCGCCGGTAGCGCCCGCCGACGAATTCGACGTGCCGACCACGCAGGTCAAGATGGCGTCGGCGG
>DAOMBL010000294.1:0-5086 GCA_035427325.1 Casimicrobiaceae bacterium | reverse complement strand
ATCGTCGCGCGCAGGGCGGCGCTGTCGCCGGACCCCATCGCACGCGCCGCGGTACGGGCGATCTCGCCTTCGATCAGGCTGCGTGCCGACAGGAGATCGAACGGGCTCGGGCCCTCGTCGGCGGAGGGCGTCTCCGCCGGCGCGACGTCCCGAACGAAGATGCCGTTGCCGACGCGGACCTCGACCCGGCCCGCGATCTCGAGCGAGATGATGGCTTCGCGCAACGAGGTGCGCGACACGCCGAGCGTGCTCGCGAGTTCGCGCTCCGCGGGCAGGCGCGATCCGGCGGCGTACTCGCCCGCATCGATCAGCGCGGCGATCTGGTCGGCGATGCGACGGTAGAGCCTCTGCGGCTCCACGACGGTCAGCGGCACGGAATCGACCCTCCGTCCGGAGGCCGACGGGCCCCCGGCGCGCGGAGCCGGCTCGTTCCGCGAACGGCGGCGGCCCCGTCAGGCGCGCGCGAACTGTAGCGCTCCCCCGGTCCAGAGGTCAAGTGGTCCAACCACTGCCGTGCCCAGCATCAGGGGGCGAGGTAGTGCCCGGACCGGCCGCCGCGCTTCTCCAGGAGCCGAAGCGCTTCGATCCGCATCCCGCGGTCGACCGCCTTGCACATGTCGTAGACCGTCAGCAGGCCGACGGCCGCCCCCGCGAGCGCTTCCATCTCGACGCCGGTCGGTCCGGTCGTCTCGGCGGTGACTTCGATCTCCACGGCCGGCGCGGCCTCGTCGAACCGGAACTCGACCGCCAGTCGCGACAGCGGCAGCGGGTGACACAGCGGGATGAGGTCCGAGGTCCGCTTCGCCGCCTGGATGGCGGCGATGCGCGCCACGCCCAGCACGTCGCCCTTGGCCGCGCCCCCCTCGCGCACCTTGTCGAGCGTCGCGCGCGCCATCGCGATCCGGCCGGACGCGCGGGCGACACGGTGGGTCGCGGACTTCGCCCCCACGTCGACCATGTGCGCCTGCCCCGAACGATCGAAGTGGGTAAAATCCTCGGGCGCCGGCGAACGCGGGGAGGGCGGGCGCGAGGGCGTTCGCTTCGGCACGGATCGTCGCTCGTAGGGCCGCCCGATGAACTCCCGCGGCCGTTCGCCCATCATAGCAGCATGCGTCCGGGACCCTTCCCCTTCACGCTCGCGCTACCGGTCGTCCGACCGCTGTGCGTCGCGCTCGCGCTCGCGCTCGTCATGCCGCCCGCTGTCGCGGCGGACCCGCCCGCGCCCGCGATCTTCGGATCCGCTCCGCCCGAGGCGACGTCGATCCCCTCTCCCGATGTGACGATCCCGCCGCGCAACGCGCCGCTGCCCGAACTCGGGGACTCCGCGACGGTCGGCTTCTCGCCCGCGCAGGAGCGCAAGCTCGGCGAGACCGCGCTGAAGCAGATCCGCGCGTCCGGCGGCTACCTGAACGACCCCGAAGTCAACGACTACCTGAACGAGCTCGGCGCGCGCCTCGTCGCCGCCCGCAACGACCCGCGCTACGAGTTCACGTTCTTCGCGGTGCCGGACGCGTCGATCAACGCCTTCGCGATCCCGGGCGGCTTCATCGGCGTCAACACCGGCCTGATCCTGCTGGCGCAGAACGAATCCGAGCTCGCGAGCGTGCTCGCGCACGAGATCACGCACGTGACGCAGAACCACATGGCGCGGCTGGTCGAGAGCCAGAAGAACAACCTCTGGATGTCGCTCGCGGCGCTCGCCGTCGCGATCGTCGCGGCGCGCTCCGACTCCAAGTCGGGCAACGATGCCGCGGGCGCCGCCATCACCTCGGCTCAGGCGCTCGCGATGCAGAACGCCCTCAACTTCACGCGCGAGAACGAACAGGAGGCCGACCGGGTCGGTTTCCAGCGACTCGAACTCGCGGGCTTCGACGTCAACGCCGCGGCCACGCTGATGGAGCGGCTGCAGAAGGCGACCCGTTTCGCCGACGGCACGATGCCGTCGTACCTGCGGACCCACCCGGTCACCTACGAGCGCATCGCCGAGGCGCGCGCACGAGCCTCGAACGCGCCCTACCGCCAGGTCGCCGATTCGCTCGACTTCCAGATGGTGCGCGCGCTGCTGCGGAGCTACGTGGGAACGCCGGGCGAGGCCGTCGCCTGGTTCGATGGCGCGATCGCGGAGCGCAAGTACAACAGCGAAGTCGCGGTGCGCTACGGCCTGGTCGCGGCATTGTTGCGCGACGGCGACATTCCGCGCTCCCGCCAGGCACTCGCCGAACTCGAGAAGATCGCGCCGCCCCATCCGATGATCGAGGCGATCGCCGGGCGCGTGCTGCTCGAGGCGGGCGACGCCGACCGGGCCGTCGCCCGCCTCGAGTCGGCGCTCGCGCGCTACCCGAACAAGATGCAGCTCGTCTACGACTACCCCGACGCGCTGATTCGCGCGGGCAAGCCCCGGCAGGCCGCCGCGTTCGCCGAGGCGCAGCTCCAGCGCTTCCCCGCCGACGGTCCGCTGCACGAGATCGCCGCCAAGGCGTACGCCGCGACGAACCAGCCGATGAAGCAGCACCGGCACCTGGGCGAGTACTACGCCTGGCTCGGCAACTACAAGCTCGCCATCGACCAGCTCGAACTCGCGGCGAAGTCCCCCGACGCGAACTTCTACGAGAGTTCGGTGGTCGAAACCCGCCTGCGCGCGCTCCGCAAGGAGCAGGCCGATCAGCAGAAGGAAGGTTTCGGACGCGCCGGTTGAGGGCGACGCGCGTCGCCCCCGCTTCGCCCCGACCCCGGACCGATCGCCCGATGCCCGCCTCCGCAGCTTCCCGTCGCCCCGCGTGGCTGAAGCCGCTCGGGTTCGCCTTCGTGGTCGCAACCGCGATCGCGGCCGGCTGGGGCGGCTGGGCGTGGTACACCCGCGGCAGCGCGACACCCGCCTGGCGCTTCGCGAAGGTCGAGCGCGGCTCGATCGCCCAGGTGGTGTCGGCGTCCGGGACGTTGCAGGCCGTGACCACCGTCCAGGTCGGATCGACGATCTCCGGTCAGATCAAGGAGATCCTCGTCGACTTCAACAGCGCGGTCCGCAAGGGCCAGCTGCTGGCGCGCATCGATCCGCAGACCTACGAGCTCCGTGTCAGGCAGGCCGAGGCCGACCTCGAGGCGGCGCGCACCGCGTACCTGCAGCGCCAGAGCGACGCGATGGCGATGCGCTCGCAGGCCGCCCGCGCGCGCATCGCCGCCGAGGACGCCAGGACCGACCTCGAGCGCAAGGAATCGCTCGTCGGCAAGGGATTCATCTCGCCCGCCGAGCGCGACAAGGCGCGCTTCACCGCGCAGGGTGCCGACGAGGCGGTTCGGACCGCGGACGCGCAGGCGCGGTCCGCCGATGCGCAGGTCGCGAACGCGGCCGCGACGGTGAAGCAGCGCGAAGCGGCGCTCGCCTCCGCGCGGAACGACCTCGACAAGACCGAGATCACGGCGCCGGTCGATGGCGTCGTGATCTCGCGCCAGGTCGACGCGGGCCAGACGGTCGCGGCGAGCCTCAACACGCCGACGCTGTTCACGATCGCGCAGGATCTCCGCAAGATGCAGGTCGCCGTCGCGATCGACGAGACCGACATCGGCAAGATCCGCCCCGACCAGCGCGCGACCTTCGGCGTCGATGCGTATCCGGGAGGCGTCTTCGAAGGCCGGATCGACCAGATCCGCAAGGCGGCGACGACGGTGCAGAACGTCGTCACCTACACGGTGATCGTCGCGACGCCGAATCCCGACCTGCGCCTCGTGCCGGGCATGACCGCCAACGTGCGCATCGTCACCGACAGCCGCGAGAACGTGCTCAAGGTCGCGAACGCCGCGCTGCGCTGGCGACCCGCCGGCGCCTCGTTCTCCGACGCGGCGTCCGCGGCGGCGGCGGTCGGCGCGGGCGGGGACCTCCAGGCGCGCCGCCGGAAGCTCGTCGACGAACTGAAGCTCGACGCGGCGCAGGCCGCCCGTGTGGAGGAGATCTACGCCGAGTCGCGCGGGCGCCTCGCCGAGCTGCGCGACCTGAACGACGCCGACCGTCGCCAGCGCGGCGAACGCATACGGGCGGAGGTGCGCCAGAAGATCTCGGCGATCCTGAGCGAGGAGCAGCGAACGCGCTACGCCGAGATCGTCGCCGCCGAAACCGGACGCGCCGTCAGCGGCTCGGGCCGCGTGTACCGTCTCGTCGACGGCAAGCCGGCCGAAGTCGCGCTGCGCACCGGCCTCACCGACGGCAACAGCACCGAGGTCGTCTCGGGGCCGCTCGCCGAAGGCGACGAAGTGATCGTCGGCACCCAGTTGCCGAACGCGCCCGCCGCCAAGGCGTCGAGTGCGCCGCGCATGCCGTTCTGACGGCGGAGACGGAGGCCCCATGGCCGTTGGCATCACCAGGGCCGAGGGGCGCCACCCCGGAGCGGCGACGTTGGCGCCATGCAATTGGCCCGCGGTTCGGCGGTACGACGAATCGATGCCGCCCTGCGCGAACAGGCGGCGACCCCCCCGCGCGCCCGGAACGAGACCGGCATGCTTCCGCTGATCCGCACGCGGGATCTCGTCAAGGTCTACCGGATGGGCGAGGCCGAAGTGCGCGCGCTCGCCGGCGTGACGCTCGACATCGGCCGTGGCGAGTTCGTCGCGGTGATGGGACCGTCGGGCTCCGGGAAATCGACGTTCATGAACGTGGTCGGGTGCCTGGACGTGCCGACCTCCGGCCGCTACGAACTCGACGGCGAGGACGTGGCGTCGCTCGGCGCCGACGAACTCGCCTCGATCCGCAATCGAAAGATCGGCTTCGTGTTCCAGCAGTTCAACCTCCTCCCGCGCACCTCCGCGCTCGACAACGTCGAACTTCCGCTGCTCTACCGCGGCGTGTCCGCGGTCGAGCGCCATGCGCGCGCGCGAGCGCGCCTCTCGCAGGTCGGTCTCGCCGATCGCGAGGACCACCATCCCTCGCAGCTCTCCGGCGGACAGCAGCAGCGCGTCGCGATCGCGCGCGCGCTCGTCAACGACCCGAAGCTCATCCTCGCCGACGAACCGACCGGCGCGCTCGACTCGGCCACGAGCCTCGAGGTGATGACGCTGCTGCAGAACCTGAACCGCGAAGGCATCACGATCGTGCTGG
>DAOMBL010000293.1:0-5105 GCA_035427325.1 Casimicrobiaceae bacterium | reverse complement strand
CCGCGCGACGCGACGCCGACGGCCACGCGCACCGCTTCGAGTCCGCCCGGCACCACCTCGAGCGCCTGGCGGTCGAGATCGAGGAGGCGCGCGCCGCGCTGTCCGCCCGCGAAGACCTCTGCTCGCGACTCGCTTCCGAGGCCGACGCGCTGCGCGTCCGCGAAGCGCGGCTCACCGAAGCATGCGAAACGCTGCGCCGCGAGCGCGAGCAGTCCGATCGCGCCCTGGAACGCGAGCGTCGCGGCCGCGATCAGGCGGACGACGACCGGGAGGCGGCCTTGCTTCGCGCTGCCGGCGAGTTCCGATCGACGATCAGTGCGCTCGAGAGCACGCTCGCCGAACGCGACTCGCACATCGCCGCGCTCTCCGCGGAAGCCGACCGCATGGCCGATGCCATCACCGAGGCCGCGGTGCGCGTCGGGGGGCTCGAGGAACAGCTCGAACTCCGCACCGTCGAACTCGCGACGCTGCGGGAGACGTACGACGCCCTCGCAGCCAGGCTTCGCTCGCTCGAGAGCAAGTCGCTCGTGCGCGCCGCCCGATGGCTCGGCGGCGATCGTGCCGCGAACGCCGGCGGGGGATGATCAGCAGGCGTTGACCGGGCCCCGCTTCACGCCCAACGCCACGAGGATCCGCTCGAGCAGGCAGAAGCGGGTGATGCCGCTCTGGAGCAGGTTCAGCCCCACGAACGCGGTGAACCACAGCCAGGCGGTGCTGTGGTGGAGCGGGCTCGCCGGCACGCCGAGCGCGAGCGAGACGAGCACGAAGAGGCCGGCGAAGATCCGGACGAGTCGTTCGGTGGTCATGGGAGGCTTCCTTTCTCGGGCAGGGGCAGTTCGGGGGGGCGCGCGGCGCGCGGGGACGAGAACCGGCGCCGCGCGGCGTAGTAGAGCACCGGGATCACGACGAGCGTGAGGAGCGTCGAGACCAGGATGCCGAAGACGAGCGAGATCGCGAGCCCGCTGAAGATCGGATCGTCGAGGATGAACGCGGCGCCCGCCATCGCGGCGAGCCCGGTCAACGCGATCGGCTTCGCGCGCGCGGCGGCAGCGTCGACGACGGCGCGCTCGAGCGGCGTGCCCGCCGCGACCGCGAGGTTGACGAAGTCCACGAGCAGGATCGAGTTGCGCACGATGATGCCGGCGAGCGCGATCATCCCGATCATCGAGGTCGCGGTGAACGGCTTGCCCATGAGCGCGTGGCCCGGCATCACGCCGATGATCGTGAGCGGGATCGGCGCCATGATCACGAGCGGCGTCAGGAACGACCCGAACTCCGCGACGACCAGCACGTAGATCAGCACGAGCCCGACCGCGTAGGCGAGGCCCATGTCGCGGAACGTCTCCCACGTGACCTGCCACTCGCCGTCCCACTTGAGCGTCCAGGCGCGGTAGGGATCGCCCGGCGCGGAGAAGAAGCGCTCGTCGAGGCGGCCTCCGTCGGGCGGGGCGAGCTTCGCGAGCGGGTCGCGCATCGCGAACATGCCGTAGAGCGGGCTGTCGGCCCCGCCGGCGACGTCGCCGATCACGTAGGCGACCGGCAGGAGATCCTTGCGGTGGCGCGTCGTTTCGCGCACCCCGGGCTCGGCGTGCACGATCTCCGAGAGCGGCACGACGCCGTCTGCGCCACGCACGCCGAGCGCGAGGATCGAGCCGAGCTGCGACTGCCGCTCCGGCGGAAGCGTCACCCGCACCGGCACGCCGTACTTCGCCTGCCCGTCGAAGATCGCCACCGGCGTCTCGCCCGCGAGCCCCGCGCGCAGCGTCGTCACCACGTCGCTCGCCTTCACACCCGCGACCGCGGCCTTGCGACGGTCGACGGCGACGCGCACGCGCGGCGCGAGTTCCTCGTAGCTGTCGTCGACGCCCACGACGTGCCCGGTGTTCGCGAACACCTCGCGCACCGAAGCCGAGAGCGCCCGGCGTCCGTCCTCCGAGGGTCCGTAGATCTCGGCGACCAGCGGCGAGAGCACCGGCGGGCCGGGCGGGACCTCGACGACCTTGACCTTGGCGCGATGCGTCGCGCCGATCGCCTCGAGCGCGGGCCGGAGTTCGAGCGCGATCGCGTGGCTCTGGCGTTCCCGGCGGTCCTTCCCGACCAGGTTGACCTGGAGATCGCCCTGCCACGGCTCGCGGCGCAGGTCGTACTGCCGGACGAGGCCGTTGAAGTTGATCGGCGAGGCGGTGCCCGCGTAGGCCTGCACGTCGGCGACCTCGTCGCGCGCGGTGAGGAACGCCGCGAGGTCGCCGAGCGCAGCGGCGGTCGCCTCGACCGGCGATCCGGCGGGCAGGTCGACGACGACCTGGAACTCGCTCTTGTCGTCGAACGGGAGCATCTTCAGCACCACCGCCTGCGTCGCGGCGAGCGAGACCGCGGCGACGATCGCCGCTCCGATGCCCGCACCGAGCCAGAGACGACGGCGGCCGCCGCGCTCGCGATCGACGAACGGCGCGAGGAGCCGCGAGAACCCGGACGCGAGGGCGCGATCGAGGCGACCGGGACCCGCTGCGTGCACCCGCGCGGGCGCGAGCCGCAGGGCGAGCCAGGGCGTCACCGAGAAGGCGATCGCGAGCGAGATCAGCATCCCCATGCTCGCGTTGATCGGGATCGGGCTCATGTAGGGGCCCATGAGTCCGGTGACGAACGCCATCGGCAGGAGCGCGGCGATGACGGTGAACGTCGCGAGGATCGTCGGGCCGCCGACCTCGTCGACCGCCGCCGGGATCAGGTCGGCGAGCGGCGCGTCCGGCGCGAGCGCGCGGCGCCGGTGGATGTTCTCGACCACGACGATCGCGTCGTCGACCAGGATGCCGATCGAGAAGATGAGCGCGAAGAGGCTCACGCGGTTCAGCGTGAAGCCCCAGGCCCAGGACGCGAACAGCGTCGCCGCGAGCGTCAGCACCACCGCGACGCCGACGATCGACGCCTCGCGCCACCCGAGCGCGAGGAGCACCAGCGCGACGACGGACAGCGTCGCGAACACGAGCTTCGAGATGAGGAGTCGCGCCTTCGCATCGGCGGTCCGGCCGTAGTCGCGCGTGATCGTCGCCTCGACCCCGTGGGGAATCACGGTGTCGCGCAGCTCGGCCACGCGATGCTCGACGCGCGAGGCGACGTCGACGGCGTTCTCGCCGGCGTTCTTCGTCACCTGGATCGTCACCGCGGGCCGCGGCGCGGGCGACCCCGCCTCGCCGGCGGCACCGGCCCAGTGCGTGACGATCCGCGCCGCGGGCGGAGGGCCGTCGACGATGCGGGCCACGTCGGAGAGGTACACCGGCTTGCCGTCGTGGACGGTCATAACGAGGTGACGCACGTCGTCGGCGGAGGCGAGGAAGCCTCCGGCGTCGACGCGCACCGTCGCGTTGCCGCGGACGAGATCGCCCGCGACGGCCGAAGCGTTCGCGGCCTTGAGCGCGCCGATCACGCCGGGCACGTCGAGACCGAAGCCCGCGAGCCGCGCCGGATCGAGTTCGACGCGCACTTCGCGCCCGGGGCCGCCGAGCGTCGAGACCTCGCGCGTTCCCGCGACGCGCTTCAATTCGCCCTCGACCGCGTGGGCGACGCGTTCGAGATCGGACGCGCCGACAGCGGGGTCGGCCGAGTGCAGCGTGACGGCCACGATCGGCACGTCCTCGATGCCCCGCGGCTTCACGACCGGCTCGCCGACGCCGAGTTCGGGCGGCAGCCAGTCCCGGTTCGACAGGATCGTGTCGTGCAGGCGCACGACCGCGTCGGTGCGCGAAACCCCGACCTCGAACTGCACGGTCACGAGCGCCGAACCCGGCCGTGACACCGAGAAGACGTGCTCGAGCCCCGGCATCCGCGCGAGCACCTGCTCGGCCGGCATCGCGACCAGCCGCTCGACGTCCTCGGCCGATGCGCCGGGAAACGGCACGAAGACGTTCGCCATCGTGACGTCGATCTGCGGCTCCTCCTCGCGCGGCGTCACCATGACCGCGAACGCTCCGGCGAGGAGCGCGACGGCCGCGACGAGCGGTGTCAGGCGCGACGCGACGAAGTAGCGGGCGATGCGGCCCGCGAGGCCCGGCGAGGCGCCGCCGTCCATCGATCAGGGCGCCCTGGTGCGCATGCCGGCGGCGACCGGGTTCGCGGCGATCGTCTCGCCGTCGGAGAGTCCCGCCAGCACCTCGATCTCGCCATCGCCGGTCGCGGAGCCGACGCGCACCTGGCGCAGGCGGGGCGCACCCTTCGCGTCGAGCACGTAGACCGCGGTCACCTCGCCGCGCCGCACCAGCGCCGATTCGGGAACCGCGAGGAGCGTCGCCGCGCCGACCGCCAAGCGCACGCGCGCGTACTGTCCGGGCAGGACGCCCTCGACCGGCGGCAGGTCGAACCGGACGCTCGTCGTGTGGCTCCTCGCGTCGGCGAGCGGCACGACGGTCGCGCGAACCGGCGCGACGGCCCGGCCGGATACCGGGAGTTCGACGCGCGACGCGGCGAGATCGGCCTTCGCGAGGGTGGCCTGCGGTACCGTGGCGACGGCGCGCAGTTCGCGCGGATCGAACACGGTGACGATCGGCCTGCCCGGCGTCGCCATGTCGCCCGCCTCGGCGTGCGTCGCGCCCACGACGCCTGCGTAGGGCGCGACGATCGTCGTCCAGTCGCGCGCGACACCGGCCGAACCGAGGTTGGCGCGGACCACCTCCACCTGGGCCGCGGCGGCGGCGAGCGCGGTCGCCGACTGGTCGACCGCCGCCTCGCTCACGAACTTCTGGGCGAGGAGCGCCCGGTTGCGCTCATGGACGCGCTTCGCGTTCGCGTAGTTCGCTTCCGCCTCGGCGAGCTGCGAGCGGCTCGCCGCGACTGCCGCATCCGCGGCGCGTGCGTCGATGCGCGCGAGCACCTGGCCCGCACGCACCGTGTCGCCGGCCTTCACCGGCAGTTCGACGATCCTTCAGGCGACCTGCGCGCCGAGCACCGCCTGGCGCACCGCATCGACCACGGCCTCGACCGATACGGTCTGGCGCACCGGGCGCGCCCCCACGCGGAGCGTGGCGAGCGCGTCCTCGCCGCTCGCGGGGACCGCGACGGCGAGCGCCAGGGCGGCCGCGAGCGCGCGCATCCCTCCAGCCTACTTCCTCATC
>DAOMBL010000292.1:0-5107 GCA_035427325.1 Casimicrobiaceae bacterium | reverse complement strand
GTGTCCATGTAGTCGGGCAGCGTCTCCGGGTTGACGCGCTTCAGGCCCCGGAAACGAATCGCCGCGACCACCTCCGGAGGCTTCCCGGGCGGCGCCGCCTGATGCGCCCGCAAGGCGGCGTACGCCGGTTCGGGAAGGGCGAGCGCGGCGAGGCGCGGCGCGGCGCCGCGCGCGGCCGCCTCGCCGATCGGCACCGTCTTCGTCAGGTTGTCGAAGTCCGCGGCCGAGAAGTTCCCGAGCGCCGGCTCGATCAGGATGTCGGTCGGCTTGAGCGACGCGAGCGACGCGCGGACGTTCTGCTCGGTCAGGATGTTGATCATCTGCCCGGTGACGCCGAGGACCGACCCGAGCTGGTCCCGGGTCATGAGCGGCGTGCCGAGGTTCACGGCGATCACGATGTCCGCGCCCATCGCCCGGGCCGCGTCGACCGGCAGGTTGTCGGTGAGCCCGCCGTCGACGAGCAGCATCCCGTCGATCTGCGCCGGGGACATCACTCCGGGCACCGACATGCTCGCCCGCATCACGCGCGGCAGGTCACCGTGGTCGAAGACGACCGGCTTGCCGGTCACGAGATCGGTCGCGACCGCGCGAAACGGGATCGGCAGGTCGTCGAAGCGGACCGGCTCGCTCACCTTCGAAAGCTGGCGCAGGACGCCCTCGAGCTGGATGCCGCTCACGAGCCCCTGCTGCAGCAGGATCTCGCCGTCGCGCACGCCGAGTTCCAGCCCAAACAGGATCGACCGGTCGTCCTCCTTGCGGCGGATCGACTCCTCCTGGCGCGGAGGATTGTCCTTGAACAACATGTCCGATCGGATCGTCCCGATCAGCCGTTCCATCTCCGGAACCGTCATGCCGCTCGCGTAGGCGCCGCCGACGAGCGAGCCCATGCTGGTGCCGGCGATGCAGTCGACCGGGACGCGCAGTTCCTGGAGCACCTTGAGTACGCCGACGTGCGCGGCGCCCCGCGCTCCGCCGCCGGAGAGCACGAGGCAGACCATCGGGCGCCCTTCCGGCTTGCGGATGTGCGGCGCGGAGGCGGCGGGCCGCGACGCGGGGGGCGGTGCGGAGGCCGCAGGTCGCGCGGGGTCGACCACCTGTGCGCCGGGGGCGCCGAGCCAGGACACCGCCGCGCACCCGACGATCGCCGCCGCACGGCGCAGGTGGTGTCGCGAAAGGAGAACCGTCGACGCCACGATCCGGCGATGTTCGCACGAGCGTCCGCGCCGGCGCAATCGGGCGAGCGACGGCCGATGCGATCCCTCCGGTGCCGCCCGGTCGTTCATGCCGTCAGCCCCGCGAGCGCCGATAGCGTACGTCCGGCTCGCGCTCCTCGTTCCCCGCGCCGTCGGTGAATTCGACCGCCTCGAATCCGTGGCGTTCGTAGAAGCGTCGCGCACGCGCGTTGCGCTGGAACGTCCACAGTTCGATCTCCGGCTCCTCCTCCAGGACCCGCCCGAGGAGCAGCGCGCCGATGCCGCGGCCGAGCCGGTCGGGCGCGACATAGAGCTGCGTCAGGCGGTTACCGTCGCGCGACGCGATGCCGATCATCGTGTCTCCCGTGCAGGCGAGCCACACCGATTGCGTCGCGAAGACCGTGTCGCGCATCCACGCGACGTCCTCGCCGGGCGTGTGCACGACCGCGAGCCCGGGCATCGCCGCGCGCATCGACGCGCGGTGCAGCCGCGCCGCCGGGGCGACGTCGGATTCGCCGCGCGGGCGCCGCAGCACGACGACGTCGCCGGTGTCCGCATCCACGCCGCCGTCAGCCGAGGAGATCGCCCGACGCCTTGCGTCCGCGACCGCCCCGGGTCGGGGGAGACGCCGACGCCCTGGGCGAGCGTCGCGCGTGCGCCTCCAGCACCGGCGCGAGGTGCCGGCCCGTGTGGCTCGCCGGCTGCTTCGCGATGTCCTCCGGCGTGCCTTCCGCGACGATGCGCCCGCCGCCCGCCCCGCCCTCGGGCCCGAGGTCCACGATCCAGTCGGCGGTCTTGATGACGTCGAGGTTGTGCTCGATCACGACGACGGTGTTCCCGTGGTCGCGAAGCCGGTGCAGCACCGTGAGCAGCAGTTCGATGTCGTGGAAGTGCAGCCCCGTCGTCGGCTCGTCGAGGATGTAGAGCGTGCGACCGGTGTCGCGCTTCGAGAGTTCGAGCGCGAGCTTCACGCGCTGCGCCTCGCCGCCGGAGAGCGTCGTCGCCGACTGGCCGAGCGTGATGTATCCGAGTCCGACGTCGAGGAGCGTCGTGAGCTTGCGCGCCACCGCGGGCACCGCCTCGAAGAACGGGTGCGCCTGCTCGACGGTCATCGACAGCACCTCGTGGATGTTCTTCCCCTTGTAGCGGATGTCGAGCGTCTCGCGGTTGTAGCGCTGCCCGTGGCAGACGTCGCAGGGGACGTAGACGTCCGGCAGGAAGTGCATCTCGACCTTGATGAGCCCGTCGCCCTGGCAGGCCTCGCAGCGGCCGCCCTTGACGTTGAACGAGAAGCGGCCGGGACCGTAGCCGCGTTCGCGCGACTCCTTCACCTGCGCGAAGAGTTCGCGGATCGGCGTGAAGAGCCCCGTGTAGGTCGCCGGGTTGCTGCGCGGCGTGCGGCCGATCGGGCTCTGGTCGACGCTGATCACCTTGTCGAACAGGTCGAGGCCGTCGATCGAGTCGTGCGGCGCCGGCTCCTCGGCGCTGTCGTAGAGGTGCCGCGCGACCGCGAGGTAGAGCGTGTCGTTGACGAGCGTCGACTTGCCCGAGCCCGACACGCCGGTCACGCACACGAACAGCCCGACCGGAAGCTCCAGCGTGACGTCGCACAGGTTGTTGCCCCGAGCGCCGGTGATCGTCAGCACGCGCTCCGGGTCGCGCTTCCGGCGCCGGGCGGGCATCGGTATCTGCCGGTGGCCGGCGAGGTACTGGCCGGTGAGCGAGTGCGTCGCGCGGCGAATGTCGTCCGGCGTCCCCTGCGCGACCACCTGCCCGCCGTGCTCGCCGGCGCCCGGTCCCATGTCGACGACGTGGTCCGCCGACAGGATCGCGTCCTGGTCGTGCTCGACCACGATCACGCTGTTGCCCAGGTCGCGCAGGTGCTTCAGCGTCGCGAGCAGGCGGTCGTTGTCGCGCTGGTGCAGGCCGATCGACGGCTCGTCGAGCACGTACATGACGCCGGTGAGTCCCGATCCGATCTGCGAGGCGAGCCGGATGCGCTGCGCCTCGCCGCCCGACAGCGTCTCCGCCGACCGATCGAGCGAGAGGTAGTCCAGGCCCACGTTGTTCAGGAAAGCGAGGCGCGAGACGATCTCCTTGACGATTTTCTCCGCGATCGCCGCCTTGTGACCGCCGAGCGAGAGCCCGGCGAAGAAGCGCGAGGCCTCCTTGAGCGGCCAGGCCGAGATCTCGTAGATCGCGCGGGCCGAGGCGTCGGGGCCGACCTTGACGTGCCGCGCCTCGCGCCTGAGCCGCGTGCCGTGGCACTCGGGGCAGGGCTTGCTGTTGAGGAACTTCGCGAGTTCCTCGCGCACCATCGCGCTGTCGGTCTCGCGATAGCGCCGCTCCAGGTTCGGCAGGATGCCCTCGAACGCGTGCTCGCGCACCATCGGCCGTCCGCGCTCGGAGAGGTAGGTGAACGGGATCTTCTCGTCGCCCGACCCGTTCAGGACCAGCGCCTGCACCCGCTCGGGCAGCTTCGCGAACGGCCGCTCGAGGTCGAAGCCCGCGTGCTTCGCGAGCGACTGCAGCATCTGGAAGTAGAACTGGTTGCGGCGGTCCCAGCCCTTGATCGCGCCGGAGGCGAGCGAGAGCTGCGGGAACGCCACGACGCGCCTGGGATCGAAGAAGCTGATCGCGCCCAGGCCGTCGCAGCGCGGACAGGCGCCGGCGGGATTGTTGAACGAGAACAGCCGAGGCTCGAGTTCGGCGAGCGAATAGTTGCACACCGGGCACGCGAACTTCGAACTGAACAGGTGCTCGCGTCCCGTGTCCAACTCGACCGCGATCGCCCGGCCGTCGCCGTGGCGGAGCGCCGTCTCGAAGGATTCGGCGAGCCGCTGCTCGAGGTCGGGCGCGACCTTCAGGCGGTCGACGACGACCTCGATCGTGTGCTTGGTCGTTCGCGCGAGCTTCGGCACCGCGTCGATCTCGTGCACGTTGCCGTCGACGCGCACGCGCACGAAGCCCTGGGCGCGCAGCTCGACGAAGAGTTCGACGTGCTCGCCCTTCCGGTTCACGACGACCGGCGCGAGGATCGCGAACTTCGTCTCCGCCGGCAGCGCGAGCGTCGCGTCGACCATCTGCGAGATGGTCATCGACGCGAGCTTCTGTTCGGGATGGTCCGGGCAGTAGGGATCGCCGACGCGCGCGTAGAGGAGGCGCAGGTAGTCGTGGATCTCGGTGACGGTGCCGACGGTCGAGCGCGGGTTGTGCGAGGTCGCCTTCTGCTCGATCGAGATCGCCGGGGAGAGTCCTTCGATCAGGTCGACGTCGGGCTTCTCCATCAGCTGCAGGAACTGGCGCGCATAGGCGGAGAGCGACTCGACATAGCGCCGCTGGCCCTCCGCGTAGAGCGTGTCGAACGCGAGCGAACTCTTGCCCGAACCCGAGAGCCCGGTGATCACGATCAGCCGGTGGCGCGGCAGGTCGAGATGGACGTTCCTGAGGTTGTGCGTGCGTGCGCCGCGGATGCGGATCTGGTCCATGCGTGCCCGTGACTCGACCGGCCGATGCGCCCGCCGGACTCGTCCGCTTGGACGAAGGCGAGCGAAGCGAACCTGCTAGTATAGTGCGTTCGGCGCGTCGGGCGGCAACCGGACCACGGCCGCGACGCGCGCCGCATGCATTCATCCGTCGCTCCCCCGAACGCCATCCCCATGTCGTCGATCGCCGCAGGGCCGCGCGCCGCCAGCCGCATGACGGCGACGGAGCGTCGCGCGACCGCCTGCCTCGCCGGCGTCTCGGGCCTGCGCATGCTGGGGCTCTTCATCGTGCTGCCGGTGCTCGCGCTCCACGCCGAGTCGCTGCCCGGCTGCCACGATCCCGCGATGATCGGCATCGCGATCGGCGCCTACGGACTCGCGCCGGCGCTCCTGCAGATCCCGTTCGGCTGGGCCTCCGCCCGCGTCGGC
>DAOMBL010000291.1:0-5110 GCA_035427325.1 Casimicrobiaceae bacterium | reverse complement strand
GCCACCCGCCGCGGCATTGGGGCGGATCGCCAGCGGCGCCGCCGCGATCGCCGCGGTGGGCGCGGCGCTCACCGTCGCGCCTTGGGCGCTCGCGCAGGATGCGAAAGGCGTCCTGACGCGCGCGGCGGAGGCTGCGCGCACGCTCTCCTACGCCGGCACGATCGTCTACCAGCGCGGATTCACGATCGAGTCCTCGCGCATCGTGCACGTGAACGACGGCGGCGAGGAGCACGAGAGGCTCGTGAATCTCGACGGGCCGGCCCGCGAGGTGATCCGCGTGAAGGGCGAGGTGCGCTGCTACTATCCGGATGCCAAGGTCGTCCGCATCGAGCCGCGCACGTTTCGCAACGCCTTTCCCGCGATCTCGCCGCAGCAGCTCGCCTCGCTCACTCAGCACTACGACGCCAGGCCCGGTGAAGGCGGGCGGGTCGCGGGCATCGATGCGCAGTCGTGGCGCTTCACGCCGAGGGACGGCCTCCGCTATGGTCATGAATTCTGGATCGATCCGACCACGGGGATGTTGCTCAAGGCGCGGACGCTGAACGAGCGCGGCGAGTCGGTCGAGCAGTTCGCGTTCTCCGATCTCGCGGTCGGCACGCGGGTCGATCGCGACGCGGCGCGCCCGACCTACTCGGAACTGCCCGCGGGGTGGCGCGAGAAGGAGACGAAGCTCGGCGCGAAGGAAATTGCGGACACGGGATGGGTGGTGACCCGGGTTCCGGCCGGGTTCGTCAAGATCATGGAGGGGCATCGCAGCCTGCGCAACCGCGAGGACGCGTTCTCGCAGATCGTGTTCTCCGACGGGCTGGTCGCGATCAGCGTGTTCATCGAACGGCGCGGCGGGCAGCAGCGGGGCTTCGGGCGCGCCAGGATGGGCGGCATCAACCAGTATTCGGTCAAGCGGGACGAATACGTGATCACCGCGTTGGGCGAGGTCCCGGCCGAGGCGGTGCAGATGATGGCGAACTCGGTGACGCGCCGGTGACGCTGCAACTCGCTTCCGATGCCGCGCGATCGCGACGGCGGGCGAACCGACGTGTCCCGGACCCTGCGCCCCGGCCTGTGCCCGGTCCATTTGCTCACCCACCGCCGTCGCTGTCGCCGGTACTTTCATTCCGCCCAGAGGCATTCATGATCCGCACGTTGTCCCTTCCCCTCGCAGCGTTCACCATCGTCTTCGCGCTCGCCGCATCGCCGGCCGCCGCGCAGGTTCGGGCGGTCGCGGGCTTGCCCGACTTCACCGAACTCTACGAGAAGCAGAGCCCGACGGTCGTGTCGATCGACGTGACCCAGCGCGCGCGGCGGGCGCCGTCGATGCCCGAACTCTCCGAGGACGATCCGTTCTACGAGTTCTTCCGCCGCTTCGGCCCGATTCCCCCCCGCCGTGGCGCGCCCCGCGACCCGGAGGCGCAGGCAACGGGCTCGGGTTTCATCCTGGCAGCCGACGGTTTCGTCGTGACGAATGCGCACGTGGTCGACGGCGCCGACGAGGTGAAGGTGCGCCTGTCCGACCGGCGGGAGTTCGTCGCGTAGGTGGTCGGCATGGACAAGCGCACCGATGTCGCGCTGCTCAAGATCGATGCGAAGGACCTGCCGAAGGTTTCGATCGGCGATCCGGACAAGCTCAAGGTCGGCGAATGGGTGGTGGCCATCGGCAAGCCGTTCGGCCTCGAGAACACGATGACCGCCGGCATCGTCAGCGCGAAGGGGCGCGACCTCCCGCAGGAGAATCTCGTCCCGTTCATCCAGACCGACGTGGCGATCAATCCCGGCAATTCGGGCGGCCCGCTGTTCAACCTCAAGGGCGAGGTCATCGGCATCAATTCGATGATCTATTCGCGCACCGGGGGCTACATGGGCCTCGCGTTCGCGATCCCGATCGACGTCGCGATGAACACCGTGACGCAGTTGAAGGACAAGGGCCGGGTCACTCGGGGCCGCATCGGCGTCACGATCCAGGAGGTGTCGAAGGAGGCGGCCGAGGCGTTCGGACTCAAGGGGCCGGTGGGCGCGCTGGTCAACTCGGTCGAGAAGGGCGGTCCGGCCGAGAAGGCGGGCGTCGAGCCGGGCGACATCATCGTCAAGGCCGACGGCCGCGACGTGAAGTCGTCGAACGACCTGCCACGCATCATCACGGCGCTGCGTCCGGGCCAGGCCGTGAAGATCACGGTGTGGCGCAAGGGTTCGCAGCGCGACATGACGGTGACGGTCGCCGAGTTGCGCGAGGACGCGCAGCAGGCTCAGCGCCGTCCGGGTTCCGCTCCCAAGGAGAAGGCCAAGCCCAACCGCATGGGCCTCGTGCTCTCCGACCTCACCGACGAGCAGAAGCGCGAACTCGACGTGCGCGCCGGCGTGCTGATCGAGGATGTCGCGCCGTCGGTGCGGGGCAACATCCAGCCCGGCGATGTCATCCTCGAGATCGTCAGCAAGGGGGTCGCCTCCGAGGCGAAGAGCGCCGCGCAGGTCAACGAGTTCCTGGCGAAACTCGAGAAGGGCGCCGCCGTCACGATGCGCCTGCGGCGCGGCGACAACCAGTTCTACGCGACGGTCCGGATGCTGAACGGGGAATGATCGGAGGATCCCGGACCGGGTTGATCGCGTGAACGGGAATGCGTCGGGCTGAAGCCCGACCCACAAGGGTTTCGGGGCGCCAGTCGGTCGGCCTTTCGTCGAACGGGATTCCGGCATGCCGCGGATCGGCCTTCAGGTCGACAGGGCCCACCGGACTCCCGCGAACGGGCCCGCAGGCGAACGACTTCCCGGCATGCCGTGGGTCGGCCTTCAGGCCGACGGGGCCCACCGGACTCCCGCGAATGGGCCCGCAGGCAAACGACTTCCCGGCATGCCGCGGTTCGGCCTTCAGGCCGACGGGCTCCCGGGGCGCCCGAGTCTTGACCGGCAAGCGAGTGGACTCCTGGCCTTCCCGCGCGTGATCATCCGTCCGCCGATGCCCGGCCACGCGAAACCTCCACGATGATCAGGCGCCGCCATCTCCTCGATCACGCTGGCCCGGATGCACCGCGCGAGCCTTTCGCCGATTCCCTGACGCTCGTCGTGCGGCGCTGGTGCGGCCTCTGCGACGTCATGCGCGAAGCGGCCGTCCCGATCGCCGCGCGCCACGGGTACCGCATCGTCGATGTCGATCTCGACCTCCATCCTGAGTGGGAGGCCCGTTTCGGCGAGCGCGTGCCCGTCCTGCTCGCTGGAGAACCGCCCGACGGCGAAGCGCTCGCCGAACTCGTGCTCGATCCCGAGGCCCTCGATCGCAGGCTCATGCGCGGATCGGTCGCGGGCGGACGCGAAATCCGTTAGAATTCAAAGTTTTCCCGGCCGTGACTCCCTCGGCATCCGATGCCGGGAACGGCCTCGCCCGCGCCTTCCTTGAAACCCATCCGCAACTTCTCGATCATCGCGCACATCGACCACGGCAAGTCGACGCTGGCCGACCGCTTCATCCAGCGCTGCGGCGGCCTCGCCGACCGCGAGATGTCCGAGCAGGTGCTCGACTCGATGGACCTGGAGCGCGAGCGGGGCATCACGATCAAGGCGCAGACGGCCTCGCTCGCCTACACCGGCCGGGACGGGGTCGCCTACCGGCTGAACCTCATCGACACGCCCGGTCACGTCGACTTCGCCTACGAGGTATCGCGTTCGCTCGCCGCCTGCGAGGGCGCGCTCCTCGTGGTCGATGCGTCTCAGGGGGTGGAGGCGCAGACGGTCGCCAACTGCTACACGGCGATCGAGCAGGGCGTCGAGGTGATCCCCGTCCTGAACAAGGTCGACCTCCCGTCCGCCGAGCCCGAGCGCGTGATCGAGGAGATCGAGGACATCATCGGGATCGGAGCGACCGACGCGATCCGAGCGTCCGCGAAGACCGGCCTGGGCATCGACGACATCCTCGAGGCCGTGATCGCGCGCGTGCCGCCGCCATCGGGCGAAGACGACGCGCCCCTGCAGGCGCTGGTGATCGACGCGTGGTTCGACAACTACGTCGGCGTGGTCATGCTCGTGCGGGTCGTCAACGGCGTGCTCCGTCCGCGCGACAAGGTGCTGCTGATGGCGACCGGCGCGGTGCACGGCTGCGAGCAGGTCGGGGTGTTCACGCCCAAGTCGGTGGCACGCGAGTCGCTGTCCGCGGGCGAGGTCGGGTTCGTCGTCGCCGGCGTCAAGGAACTCGCGGAGGCGAAGGTCGGCGACACCATCACGCACGCGCAGCGCCCGGCTCCCGCGCCGCTGCCCGGGTTCAAGGAGGTGAAGCCGCAGGTGTTCGCGGGCCTCTATCCGGTCGAGTCGAACCAGTACGAGTCGCTGCGCGAGGCGCTCACCAAGCTCAAGCTCAACGACGCCTCGCTCCACTTCGAGCCCGAGGTGTCGCAGGCGCTGGGCTTCGGCTTCCGCTGCGGCTTCCTCGGCCTCCTGCACATGGACATCGTGCAGGAGCGTCTCGAGCGGGAGTACGACATGGACCTGATCACCACGGCCCCGTCGGTGATCTACCAGGTCCTCCTGCGCGACGCCACGGTGATCGAGATCGACAACCCGTCGAAGCTCCCCGATCTGTCGCGCGTCGAGGAGATCCGCGAGCCGATCATCACGGTCACGATCCTCGTGCCGCAGGAGTTCGTCGGCCCGGTGCTGACGCTGTGCACCGAGAAGCGGGGCGTGCAGAAGGACATGCAGTACCGCGGACGTCAGGTCGTGATCCACTACGAACTGCCGCTCGCCGAGGTCGTCATGGACTTCTTCGACCGGCTGAAGAGCGTGTCCCGCGGGTATGCGTCGATGGACTACGAGTTCCTCGAGTTCCGTGCCGCCGACGTCGTGAAGCTCGACATCCTGATCAACGGCGATCGCGTCGACGCGCTGTCGGTGATGGTGCACCGGGCGGTGGCGCAGTTCCGCGGGCGCGAGGTGGTGCACAAGATGCGCGGCCTGATCCCGCGGCAGATGTTCGACGTGGCGATCCAGGCGGCGATCGGCGCGCAGATCATCGCGCGCGAGTCGGTGAAGGCGATGCGCAAGGACGTCCTGGCGAAGTGCTACGGCGGCGACATCACGCGCAAGCGCAAGCTGCTGGAGAAGCAAAAGGCGGGCAAGAAGCGCATGAAGC
>DAOMBL010000290.1:0-5140 GCA_035427325.1 Casimicrobiaceae bacterium | reverse complement strand
TGTCGCGCGAGGGCATCGCGTCGGCGCTCGAGCGGGCGCGGACCTGGGCGCGGGCCACCGCGTCGCGCGCGCTGTTCGACACGCGGGGGCTCGCCCGCCCCGCGCCCCGCGGGGCGTACGCGTCGCCATCGGCCGACGTCCCCGAGCCGCCTGCCGCCGACTGGTACGACCTCCTGATGACCGAGTCGACAGCGGCGGCGATCGACCCGCGCATCGTCGACTGGAGCGCGAGCATCGAGGTGCGGCACGCGACGCATCGGCTCGTCACCAGCGAGGGCGGCGACGTCGTCCAGCGCTACCGGTTCGTGCTGCCGGGACTCGCCGCGTCGGCGCACGCGGACGGCGACACGCAGACACGCACCCTTCACGGCTACCGGGGCATCTGCCAGCAGGGCGGGCCGGAGGTGCTCGCGCGCTTCGGCTACGTCGGCGCCGGACGCCGCGTCGCCGAGGAGGCCCTCGAACTCGTCCTCGCGCCCAACTGCCCGTCGGGCACGATGGACGTCCTGCTCGCGCCCGACCAGATGATCCTGCAGATCCACGAGTCGATCGGACATCCGCTCGAACTCGACCGCATCCTCGGCGACGAGCGGAACTTCGCCGGGACGAGTTTCGTGACGCCGGACATGTTCGGCGCCTACCGCTACGGCTCGGATCTCCTCAACGTGACGTTCGACCCGACGCGGCCGGAGGAACTCGCGAGCTACGGCCACGACGACGAGGGCACGCCGGCCGAGCGCGCGTACCTGATCCGTCGCGGCATCCTCGAACGGCCGCTCGGCGGCGCGATCTCGCAGGCGCGCTCGGGCCTGCCGGGCGTGGCCAACGCGCGCGCCGACAACTGGAACCGTCCGCCGATCGACCGGATGGCGAACCTCAACCTCGAACCGGGCAGCGAGCCGTTCGAGGCGCTCGTCGCCCGCGTCGGACGCGGCGTATACATGCAGACCAACGCGTCCTGGTCGATCGACGACTCGCGCAACAAGTTCCAGTTCGGCTGCGAGCGCGGCGTCCTGATCGAGGACGGCAGGCTCGCCGGCGTGGTGAAGAACCCGAATTACCGCGGCATATCGTCGACGTTCTGGCGGAGCCTCGCGGCGGTCGGCGACGCCTCGACCGCGCAGGTGCTCGGCACGCCCTACTGCGGCAAGGGCGAGCCGTCGCAGATCATCTGGGTTGGCCACGCCTCGCCCGCGTGCGTGTTCACCGGCGTCGACGTCTTCGGCGGAGAAGGCTGATGGCGGCCGATCGCGCAAGAGTCGCCGAGGAACGCTTCGACGACTGGGTGCGGGCGATCCGCGACGCGCTCGCCCCGGGCGAACGCTTCGTCGCGACCTGCGCGGGCGAGTCCACCGACTTCGTGCGCCTGAACCGCGGCAAGGTTCGGCAGGCGGGGAGCGTCTTCCAGCAGGACCTCTCGATCCGGCTCGTCTCCGGCGCGCGCCATGCGGCGCACACGATGTCGATGTCCGGCGACCCGCGCGAGGACCGCGACGCGATCGCCGCGGCGGTCCGAGGGCTGCGCGACGTGCTGCCTTCGCTCGGCGAGGATCCGTACCTGCTCCTGCCGGAGCACGTGTCGGATTCCCGCTCGACCCGCGGCGGCGGCCTGCCCATCTCGGAGGCGGCGATCGACGAGGTGCTCGCGTCGGCGGCGGGGCTCGACCTCGTCGGCATCTACGCGGCGGGTCCGGTGTGGCGCGGCCTCGCGAACGACGCGGGCCAGCGCAACTGGCACGCCGCGACGACGTTCAACCTCGACTGGAGCCTCTACGACCGCACCGACAAGGCGGTGAAGTCCGCGTACGCCGGATTCGCGTGGGACCGGGGCACGCTCGACGCCCGGATGGGCGAGGCGCGCGAACGCCTCGCGCTGGTCGCCCGGCCGGCGAAGGCGCTCGAACCGGGACGGCACCGGGCGTTCCTCGCGCCCTCGGCACTCGAGGAAATCGCGTCGATCCTCGGTTGGGGGGGCTTCTCGGCGCGCGCGCTCGAGACGCGGCAGAGTCCGCTCGCGCGCATGCGCGCGGGCGAGCGTCTCGACCCGCGCGTGTCGATCGCCGAGGACTTCGCCGCCGGGGTCGCCCCGGGATTCCAGGCGGAGGGGTTCGCGCGTCCGGAGCGTGTGGCGCTGGTGCGCGACGGCGAACTCGTCGGCGCGCTCACTTCGCCGCGCACCGCCCGCGAGTTCGCGCTCGAAGCGAACGGCGCGAACGCCGACGAAATGCCCGAGGCGATCGCGATGGAAGCCGGCGACCTGCCCCGGGCCGACGCGCTCGCCGCGCTCGACCGCGGCCTGTGGATCGGCAACCTCTGGTACACCAACTACTCGGACCGTCCGGCCTGCCGGATCACCGGCATGACTCGGTTCGCCACCTTCTGGGTCGAGCGCGGGCGCATCGTGGCGCCGGTCGACGTGCTGCGCTTCGACGACACGCTCTACCGGATGCTGGGCGCGAACCTCGAGGCGCTCACGAGCGAGTCCGAACTCAGCCTGTCCTCCGAGAGCTACCGCGGGCGCCAGCTGTCGTCGGTGCGCGTGCCCGGCGCGCTGGTGCGCGAACTCGCGTTCACCCTGTGACCGCCGGGACCGGGCCGACGCCCGACCCGGCCGTCAGGCGGCCGCGCGTTCGCCGCGCCACCCCTTCGGGATGGCGGAGAGGAGCCGCCGCGTGTAGTCCTCGCGCGGCTCCCGGTAGATGGTGTCGGCGTCCGCGATCTCGACCACGCGGCCCTCGTTCATCACCATCACCTCGTCGGAGATGTACTTGACGACCGCGAGGTCGTGCGAGATGAACAGGAACGCGAGCTTGAACTCGTCCTGCAGGTCCTGCAGCAGGTTCAGCACCTGCGCCTGCACCGACACGTCGAGCGCGGAAACCGACTCGTCGCAGATCAGGATCTCCGGCTTGAGCGTCAGGCAGCGCGCGATCGCCACCCGCTGCCGCTGGCCGCCCGAGAACTCGTGCGGGTACTTGTAGAACGACGCTTCCGGCAGGCCGACCTTCCCGAGCAGCTCGAACACCATGTCGGCGCGCTCCCGGGCGTTCGCCCCGATCCCGTGGATCTGCATCGGCTCGGTGAGGATCTGGCCGATCGTGAACCGGGGATTGAGCGACGCGTAGGGATTCTGGAAGATGATCTGGATGCGCCGCTTGTAGGCCATGAACTCCCGGTCGCTCATCGACAGGATGTCCTTCCCTTCGAAGAGCGCCCGTCCCGCGGTCGCCTCGTGCAGGCGCATCAGCGTGAGGCCGACGGTCGTCTTGCCGGAGCCGGATTCGCCGACGAGACCGAGCGTGCGCCCGCGCCGCAGCTTGAACGAGACGTCGGCGGCCGCCCGGAACTCGCGCCGGCCGAAGAGCCCCTCGCGCACGAAGAAGCTCTTGCCGAGTCCCTGCACGTCGAGCACCACCGGATCGGCCGGCGTCACGCCGCGCCGGCGTTCCTCGAGGTGCTGCGGCCCCTTGCCGCCCATGAAGTCGTCGATGACCGGCAGGCGCCTCGGGCGGTGGTCGAGTTCCGGCCGGCATTCGAGCAGCGCCTTCGTGTAGTCGTCGCGCGGCGACTCGAACACCTGCCTCGCCGGGCCCTGTTCGCGCACCTCGCCGTTGCGCATCACGACGACGTGGTCGGCGATCTCGCCGACGACCGCGAGGTCGTGCGTGATGAACAGCACGCTCATCCGGTGGCGCTTCTTGAGCTCCGCGATCAGTTCGAGGATCTGCTTCTGGATCGTCACGTCGAGCGCCGTCGTCGGCTCGTCGGCGATGAGGAGCTTCGGCTCGCAGGCGATCGCCATCGCGATCATCACGCGCTGCTGCTGGCCGCCCGACATCTGCGACGGGAACGCGCGGATGCGCCGCCGCGGCTCGGGAATGCCGACCTCGTCGAGCAGCTCGATCGCGCGGCGGTGCGCCGCGCGCGGCGAGAGCCCGCGGTGGAGCCGCAGCACCTCGGCGAGCTGGAACCCGACGGTGAAGACCGGGTTGAGCGAGGTCATCGGCTCCTGGAAGATCATCGAGATGTCCGCGCCGCGCATGTCGCGCATCGCGCGGAGCGGCAGGCCGACCAGGTTGCGTCCGCCGAAGACGATCCGGCTCCGGGGATCGACGATCGAGTTCTCGGGCGGCAGGAGCCCCAGGATCGAGAGCGCGGTCACGCTCTTGCCGGAGCCCGACTCGCCGACGAGCGCGACGGTGCTGTCGACCGGGATGTCGAACGAGACTCCCTTGACCGCCTCGAAGGTCGCCTCGCCGCCGAGGCGGAACGACACGCGCAGGTCGCGGACCGCGACGAGCGGCTCGCCGGACGGGGGCGTTGCGTTCGTCGTCGCCATCTCAGTGCCCCTTGAGTCCCTTGAGCTTCGGATCGAGCGCGTCGCGCAGCGCGTCGGTGAACAGCGAGAACGCGGTGACCAGCGTCGCCATCGCGATCGTCGCCGCGACGAGCTGCCACCACTTGCCGAGGATCAGCTCGTTCTGAGCCTCGTTCAGCATCGAGCCCCAGGACACCACGTCCACCGGCACGCCGAACCCGAGGAACGACAGGATCACCTCGGCCTTGATGAAGCCGACCGCGAGGATCGAGAGCTGCACCAGCACCACGTGCGAGACGTTCGGGAAGATGTGCACGAACATCCGGCGCGCGTTCGAGGCGCCGATGGCGTCGGCGGCCTGCACGTACTCGCGCGCCTTGTGCTTCAGGTACTCGGCGCGGATCAGCCGGAACACGCCGGTCCACCCGGTGAGCCCGAGGATCAGGATGATCGTCAGGATGCCCTTCTGCTGCAGCACCGCGGCGACCGCGAGGATCAGGAGCAGGTAGGGAATCGAGTTGAACACCGAGTAGAACCAGTTGAACGCGTCGTCGACGAAGCCTCCGTAGTAGCCGGAGATCGCGCCGAACAGCGTCCCGAGCGCGACCGCGACGATCGCCGACATGATGCCGACGAAGATCGAGGTCTCCGAGCCCTTGATCGTCTTCGCGATCACGTCGCGGCCCCACTTGTCGCCGCCGAACGGCAGCGTCGCCTGCCGGGCCTCGGCGGGCGCGGCGGCCGCGGCGGCGCCCTTGCCGGCGCGGATGTCCGCCATCACGTCGGCGAGCGGATCGACGCTCTTGCCCTCGGTCCCTGCCG